>DVEE01000537.1 GCA_015295885.1 Leptolyngbyaceae cyanobacterium M65_K2018_010 | reverse complement strand
CAAGGGAGGCCAAAAGCTGGTTTCATCAAGCATCAGCGGCACAAAACCAATAATGGTAGTGACAGTGGTGGCGATCACATGGCGGGTGGCCTGGAAGACCACCTCTTCCGTGGCCTGGGGATGGCCGCAGCGGGCTAGGGGATCGTCGCGTAGGGCCGCCAGCACCACGATGGAGTCGTTAATGGCTAGACCCATCAGTCCTAGGGTGCCGAGGATAGCGGTAAACCCAAACAGGGACCCAAAGACTTTCAAGGCTAGGGCGGCCAGACCAACGGCCAGAATTGCCACTGAGCCAATCAGGGCAGCCAGGCCAAAGGAATTGAAGGACAGCACGAGGGTGGCGGTGATCAAAATACCCAGCACCCCCACGGTAGAGAGTAGGTTGCCGATGGCATTGCCCCTTGCGTCCGCTTCGCCACCGTACTCAATGCGGTAGCCAGGGGGCAGTTCAAACCCCTGATCTTTCAAGCGCTGCTGGAAGGCGGCCAGCACAGTACTGGGCAAGGCTCCAGCGGTGATAAAACCCTGTACCAGATTGACTCGCTGTCCGTCGCGACGCTGGACCGTAGCCGTATCGGGGACCAAATCCAGGGCGGCGATCGCATCGAGGGGCAGTTCTCCCTGGGAGGCGACAATATCCACTGTGGCGATCGCGCTCAAATTTCCCTGTTGCTGGGTAGGAACTCGCACTCGCACCGGAATATCCCGGTTGCCGTCTAACACGGAACCACCGGTGCGACCCTCCAGAGCAGCATTCAGTTGGCCAGCAATAGCTTGATGATCTAGTCCCAGGCGGCGGGACTGGGCTTCATCCACTTGCAGGGCCAGTTTGGGCAGCGCTTCAGTGAGGCTAGCGCGGGTATGAATCACCTCGGGCACCTGGGCCAGTTCTGCCCGCAGCCGGTTGCCAATTTCCCGCAGCCCCGTTGGGCTGGAACCATAAAGTCGTAACTCCAGGGGGGCCTCGAAGGGTGGCCCCTGCTCCAATTGTCTAACCAGCACCTGAGCCTGGGGAAAGGCCGCATCCAGATCCTGTTGCAGGGCTTGAATGGTTTCCTGAATCTGATCGGTACTGGCGAGGTGAACCAAACCCTGGGCATAGTTCTGGGCATTGCGGCGATTGTCGAGCACGTTGTAGAAAAACGGTGGCGCACTACGACCCAAAAACCAATGTACTTCCTTCACTTCCGGGTGGGTTAGAGCCAGGGCTCGGGCCTGCTGAATTTGGGCCTGGGTTTCGTTCAGAGTGGCAAGGGCAGGCAACTCAAACTCAATTTGAAACTGATCCCGATTCGTGGGCGGAAAGAACTGTTGGGGCAGGCTGCCAAACACCGCAAAGCCGATCACTGGCAGAATCAGAGATAGCCCTACTCCCAGCCAGGGGCGTTGAAGAACCCTTCGCAGCGTCCATCGATACCCCTGGGCCAGAGTCGAGTTGGAAAAGCCATGCTGCCACCAGTGCCAGGATAGAGGTAGGGGTTGCCACCGGTGCAACCGCCCCACCAAAGCACCGATGACCGTTAGGGATAGAACCAGGGAACTGACTAACGCCAGAATAACGGTCAGGCCAATGGTGCCAATGAACTCCCCAGTGCTACCAGGGGAGGTGGCAATGGGGACAAAGGCCAGTACGGTGGTTAAGGTAGAAGCCAACAGCGGCACCAGGAGATGCCGAACAGTCTGCTGCACCGCGTCCGCCGGAGATAACCCCTGGCGCAGTCGCCCCTGCACCTCGTCTACCGCAATAATGGCATTGTCAATCAGTAAGCCCAGGGCGATGATAATGCCCGTGACTGACATTTGATGGAGCGGCACCCCCAGCACTTGCATGGCCCCAAACACCATCAGGGCGGTGAGGGGCAGAGCAAGTCCCACCAGCAGGGCAGACTGCCAGCCCAAAATCAGCAAGGATACCCCAATCACCAGGGCAGAACCGAGGATGAGGTTACTGACCACGCCGTTGAGTCGCTGCTGCACATACTGGCTCTGATCAAGCACCACCTGGAGATCGAGCCCCTGGGGTAAGTCCTGACGAAACTCGGCTAATACTCGGCGAGCCTGGTGAGCCCACTGGTCCACTCGTTGGGCCGATTCCACCCGGGCCGAGAGAACGATGGCTGGATGCCCACCGACCAGGGCCAAATCCGTGGGCGGATCCTGGCTGGTTTTAGTAACCGTAGCGATATCTCCTAATTGGGCTACCTGACCGGCGGTTCCTGCCCGTAGGGGGATGGCTCGAATTTGCTCGAGGGAACTCAAATTGCTATTCACCTCTAGGAGAAATTCGCTGCGATCGCTGCGGTACTGCCCTGCCGACACCTTGGCATCGCTGGCGGCAATCTGTTGGGCCAGGGTCTGGGCCGTTAGCCCCAGGCGAGCCAGTTCTGAGGCAGCAATATCCACCCGAATTTCCTCATCGGGTTCTCCAAATATCTCCACCTTATCCGTACCCGGAATAGCCCGCAGCCGATCTTCCAGGCTGGCTGACAGTCGTCCCAAAATGGCATAGTTGGGCTCGGTATCGAGCATCCAGGTTAAACCCACAATCAGAGAACTAGCCTTGGTAGAACTGTCTGCATACTCCGGCACCGAGGCATCGGCGGGGAGGTCGGGCACCGCATCATCTACCTTGCTGCGCACCTTGGCCCACACCGAGTCCACATCGGTAATGGTTTCTTTCAACTCCACAGAAATCACTGAAATTCCCGTACTTGAGGTAGATTGCAGCGACTCAACCTCCTCTAACTCGAATAGACGATCCTCAATTTTTTCTGTTACCAGGGTTTCGACCCGCTCCGGTGTAGCTCCCGGCAAAAGGGTGGTAATGCGAGCGAAGCGCTGGACAATTTCCGGGTCTTCCATGCGAGGTAGGGTAAAAAAGGCGGAAAGCCCCCAGACGACAATCAGAATCAGGGTGAGCAGCAGGAGTTGACGGTTACGGTAGAAGAGACTGAGCATGGCCGGATGATGAGGGGTAAGGGAGTGGGGAACAGGAAACGGCGGCAAGCTAGTTTGACGGCCCATCGGTACTGCCGCAGACCAACGGAGATCGAACGGTCACCGGGAGATCCCGTTTATCAAAGGCTTTCTATGAGGCGGGCGGTTAGGGTCAAAGGGCTGACTCCGAGAGGCTGACCACCTGGCCAGGAACCACACGATGGGAGCCAGAGATGATCACGCGATCGCCAGGTTGCACTAGGCCCTGCACCAACACGCGATCGCCCTCGGTATGGATAATCTCTACGGGCTGGCGGGTCACTTGAGGCGAGGCGGCGGCCCCAGCGATTGGGTTCGCCACATACACAGACCACAGGCCCTGTTCTCCCTGCACCAGGGCGGTGGACGGTAGCCAGAAGCCGTCGGTGGGTAGGGTTTGGCTCAGCAGCAGCCGAGCGGTCTGGCCTAGGGTAAGGTCTTCGGCAGTGTTCAGGGTTAGCACTGCTGTAACCGTGCGACTGCGGGCGTCGAGATCCGGCAGCAGGGCTGTGATCGTGGCCGGGAACTGGCGACCACCGACCTCGACCGTTTGGGGGCTGCCTAGGGGTAGACCGTTGGCGACCTCGACGGGTAGGCCAATGCGGGCCTCGGTAGCGCCCCCTTCCGTCAGTTGCAGTGTCGGCTGGCCACCACTAACCACCACGCCTTCGTCCACCAGCCGCTCACTGATGCGGCCGCCAAAGGGAGCGCTGATCACCGCCTTGGCCAGTTCCACATCTACCGCTTGCAGACTGGCGTCCAATTGCCTGACTCGGGCTACCTGGGCAGCGATTTGTTCGGGACGGGTGCCAGCCAGCAGTTCATCCAGTTCACTTTGGGCCGCCACCAGGCGACTTTCCAATGCGCCAGCGCCAAAGGATTGTTGATCCAACTCTTCTAGGGATATTGCGCCCCGTTCGTAGAGGTCTACGCGGCGATCGCGTTGGGCCTGAGCCAGGGAGACCTGTTGCTTTAGATCCCCCACAACGGCCTGGGCGGCCGCGATGGATTGGGGGCGAGGTCCATTCTGCAATTCCTTCAGGGTGGCGATCGCCTGATCTCGCTGGGCAACGAGCTGCTGGCGCTGGGTAGTCAGGCTGCGGGTATCCAATTGGGCTAGGGGCTGACCCGCCACCACGCGATCGCCCTCATCCACCCATACCTGCACCACCCTACCCCCCTGCTCAAACCCCAGGGAGCTACGGCGTTGGGCAACTAATTCCCCGACGTAGGACCGTTCCACGCGATAGGAGCCCACGGCCTTGAGGGAGACCACCTCCACCGGGAGGGGAGACATAACAGCCGAGGCCTGCGGCGATCGATTCCACGGGCGCAACCCGACCCCTGCAGCCAGGGGCAGAGCGACTAGCAGCAGGAGCCAGCGGTGACGACGGCGCGATCGCCGCGACGGAGAGGAGTCACGATCTTGATTCACGGCCTTCATCACCATTCCAGGGCCTTCTGGAGCCGCAGGCCGAGTCCCAGAAACAAATGTATCAGTCTTCATAACAGTACCTCTGGCAGCACAACAAAACCCGATTTAGCAGGATGACCAAACGACCACCCACCTCAGCCCCTGCTCAACAAGTGGGTATTCAACAAGTGGATATTCAATAAGTTGAATATACTGACCCAAGGTTATACTCAATTAGTTGAGTATGTCAACCGGTCAGTTAAAACCTCTATGGCTCTTTCCCATACGATTTTGGCAGTTCTATCCGATCAGCCCTTGAGTGGCTACGACATCAGTAAGCGCTTTGAAGAAAGCGTGAGCTGCTATTGGCAGGCCAGCCAGCAGCAGATTTACCGAGAACTGGGCAAAATGGAGCTGCAGGGCTGGGTTGTCTACGAAAAAGTGCCCCAGGAGGGTAAGCCCGACAAAAAGATTTATCGCGTTACGGCGGCCGGCCAGGCCGAACTGGCCCGCTGGTATGCTGAACCCACGGAGCCTACACCGATTCGGGAAGACCTGCTGGTTAAGGTACTAGCCACTCCTTTTGTGTCTCACGACTTGCTGCTTCAAGAACTACATCGGCGTCGCCAAATACACAGCGAAAAGCTGGCCGCATATCAGGCTATGGAGGCCCAGTATCGGGCGATCGCTCAGCCCCCGGTAACTGAGCAGTTCCGCTACCTCACCCTGCGACGGGGCCTGCGCTACGAGCAAGCCTGGATTGACTGGTGTGATGAGGTCTTGGATGTTGTGAAGGCCCAGGCCCTGGAGTAAAGGCACGGTCAAACATCTACAGGCCAGGATGCCTCTGGCTGAGTCCTTGAACGCTCAAGCCTGGGGCAAGAATGTGACCCCTGAGTCTATCGCTTTAGCTGGCCCCATGGTTGGCTGGGTGCCCCCCAGTGCGCCAACTTAGGAGGATCGCCGTTGCTCCAGCAGGCGTTGCCATTCCTCGTCCAAGCGGTCTTTATTAGCGGCCTCCTGCTCCACCAGGTCAGTTTCCGTGGTGTAAGCCAGGTCATCGCTGGTAACAATGGTTTGGGTAACGAGGGTTTTGGCGAAGGCGAGTTTCTCGCGCAGGGGATCATCCAACTGGGCCAAGGCCTCAGCTCGCTGTTCTCGCTCCTGGTTGCGAGTCATAATTTTTTGGTTCTGGCGCTGCACCCAAAAGTAACGCACCAGGGGAATGCCTAGAAAAGCAGAACCATAGCTTAACAGCACCCAGTAGAGGGAGTTCGCCAGGGCGACCACGCCGCCAATCTGGGCTACCAGGGCCTGATCCTGGAGCAGATTCCCTAGCACCAAAGCGCCAATCAGGTTGGCACTACCCAGCCCAATCGCCCCCATAATCTGGCCAGAGCTGGCCTGGCTAAATTTGCGAGGGAGTTCCTGCAAGAACCGGGGCACGGCAATTCGTCCTCGGGCTTGGGCGGTGACTTGCAGCTCGGGGAATTGGTAGACTAACCCTCCGGCGGGGCTCACCTGGGGAAGACCATTAAACCGGCTCAGCACCGGTAGCATAAAGTCCTCAAAGTCCTTGGCCCAGCCCTGGCCTAAATCGTTCAGGAAGGGGATGATCTGTTCGGCCACTACGACCCCGCCGTTGGCCTTGACCACCGCCGCGATCGCTTGCCACCGCCGCTCTTCCAAATCAGCGTTGGGGTTACCGTCACCAAATAAAAAGGAGAACACTGCCTCCAGAAAATTCATCGGGCTGGTGCGATCGCCCTTAGGGCGAGGCCGGCGGCGACGGTCATCAAAATCAAACAGCCAAAAAATATCGGGCCCAAACCAAACCCTGGGCAACACCACCATACCACCGCCAAAGCCACCGTCACGACCACTATCATCCCGTTGGGAAGCGGCACTAGCGGCGATAACCAGGGCAACAATAGCCAGGGTGATCAGCACCAGGGAAAGAATTAGCACTACCCCAAAGGAAATGCGAATCAGATAGAACAAGACTTTCCAGATATGCTGCCAGACCGCCCGCCAGCGTAGCCGCCAGGATTTGCTGAGCAAAATTGCCTGCATATTCCTGGGGAAAACGTAGGCAATTTCCCCCGCCTCAGAAACCTGAAGGTGGGCCTGCACCTCTGACGCTAGGGCCAGAACCCCCTGTTGAGCCTCCTGCAAGGAAAGTCCGGCCTCGGCGGCCACATCACCAATGGTGACCCGATGGTCCAGACGTTCAATGGCTTTGATCAGGGTATGGGTTTCGGGCATGAATCAAACATCCCTGGGGCTAAAGATCAGGCTGACTGGTACCTATTCACCAGTATAAAAACCTGATCCTTCACCCGCAGGGGTAATTAACCGAACCCATCTCCCCAGGGCGCCAGGGAAAGGGATGCGGAGTCCCTCAGTGGCGGGCAGGGTTAGCTTTTGCCTAGAATTTGGTCCCGAATGGCGGTGATGTCATCCAGCAGTTCTTGACGATTCGAGGCCTTAAGCAGATAGCGATAGAGAAACCAACCGGTGTAGAACAGGCCAATCAGTTCCAGGGCCGGGGCTAGGAGGGGAATATCGTCGACGGCATCCAACAAAGCCAACACAATTTTGACCGCTAGAATGGCGGCCAAAATCAACCCGACCGTGACAATAGGGCGACGATAGCGCTTGAAGAACTCCGACACGTAGTCGGGCAAGTCACCCAAAAGTCCGGAAACTTTCTCCCAAATTTGGCTGATTTGCCGGGTCGCTTCATCCCCCAGGGCAGCGGCAGCAGACTCTGAGGAATCAACCTCAACCATTGGCTTTTCTGGCTCTTTAAACGAAGCTTCGGACTGAAATTCTGTGTTCATGATGAAACATCCTGGGGCTTAGACAACGGAGTCTGACAAAAAACACCAGACAAGAATACACCTATTTCGCTGGGAGCGTTAGCAGAGTTATAGACCCAATCGGCTTGATTTTCAATTTTTTCTGCTTGCATTGCTCCTAAACCTCTATCTGCCAAGGGTTTACTCCCCCGAAAAACTTTCTAAAGAGTTCAGGTACCGCTGCAATCGTCGCCTATCCACCACAAAGCCCGGATCCATCCCCCTCGGATTTTTCGGTTCTAGTCGCGATGAACTCCAGGACCACTGAATAAAGTCCCACCTCTGGTTATTCCGCCCCTTTGATCTTGCTGCCATCCGGCCTCTCAATGCTGCTGAAGCACTATAGCAATCCTGTATACACTTTCAGGCTAAGTATTGTATACAGGCCATTGTATCAAGGCCCCTGGGGGTCTCTTCCCATGCCCGACTGCCCCTGCCATAGCAGATCGGCCATAGGAGCTAACGGCTCGGCAGGGGTATCCGGTGGGGGGCTCAGCAGCACAATCCTTTGGTTAAGGTCAACGCCCAGACGCCGCTCTACCCGGTTGGGAATGCCATAGCCGTAGGCCACATGGCCGATCCCGGCTAGGACAACCACCTGGGTGTGGGGATGGCGGCGCACAAAGTGGGCAATGGTCTCAGCCATGGTTTCGTCCCAGAGCACCTGAGCGGCGAAAAAGTTCTCAAAGCTCAGGTGGCCCTGGTGGCTCATGTGCTCAAAGGCCGGAGTGACCAACTCTCGGTAGGCTGCACTCCTCGTGTCGATATCTGGTAGGGGCGGAATAAACCGAAAATCATCCCCCTGTAGGCTGGTCAACCCCTGGCGGGCCACCTGCCGACTGATCTCACTGGGGGCATTTAGGGCCAGAATCGGTAGGCCCTGGGCTTGGGCAAAGCGCACAATCGGAGCATAGAACTCCCAGTCGAAGCCCCAGCGCTGTTCGTATTCGGTTTGTTCCACCAGTTCTGCTTCTGAAAGTTCCCCGGCTAAGTAGCGGTTGACAACCTCCTGAAAGGGCCGCTGAAACATCTCCATGGCAATGGCCAGATTAGGGTTTTGATGGTAAAGGGCTTGAATAATGGCCAGTTGAGCGGCATGATCCGCCGCGCTATCGTGCCGTTCCCCCAGGTAAATCACCTGGGCCTGCCGCAGTTGATCCCAGGGATCCAAGCTGAGGGCCGCCTCCTGGGTCGGCAGCGCCACCAGGGGCAGGGCTGGGGTCTGGGAATAGACCGGCCGGGCCACCAGGGCCAGGGACCAGGCCAAGGTGGCTCCGCTCACAACTAGCCATGGCAGTTTCTTCGGACCAAGGGGCATAGGGTTACTCCAGGGGGCTGGGCAGAGGGCCAACCCAGCGGTTAGTTAAGAGCACTAGGGTAAGCCGGGCAGCCGTTGAACCGTGGTTGGGCGATTAAAACCTTGGCTGGGCCGCCCCCAATGACTCGAGCCCAACCCCTTGCCGCCCGGAGAGAGGACGGAGGTAAAAGCGTACCTCTATAATCTAAACAGGTCTCTCTTCCCGAAGGAAAGCGTCCCTATCGAAACGGTCTACGGCCATCTCAAAGGGCTCAAGCCCAGCCAGCTGAAGCAGTTACAAAGGCTTTATCATCAGCGTTTTCCAGGAGATTGTATCGTCACTCCGGAATTCGCCCAGCGGTTGGCGGCTATCAGTACTGAGATTGGCAATCCGGTTTGCGTCTACGTGAACCGGCGGGGTCAGGTGATACGAGTGGGGGTCGGCAGCCTTCGGCAGACTCAGATTCCCCTCACCGAGTTGCCCCGCTACGGGGAGGAGCGCCTCTGCGGTATTCGCTGTATTGCCACCCAGTTGGACGCCGAGCCCCCCGGGGATGCCATGCTCACCACCATGGCCCTGCAACGGCTAGATGCTTTGGCGGTCCTGGCCCTCACCGGGAGCGGCTTTAAGGGGCGTGGTGGCCGCGCTAGCGGCTACGTGCAAACCACCTACTTGGCCCATCTAGTACCCCATCCAGAGCAGCGTTGGGTCGTGTCTCCGGCCATGGGCTTGGAAGAATTGGCTCGCCAAGACTTTCTGGATTTAGCGGAGGGCCTGGAGGAGGAATTTCGTCGCGCCTTTACCGCCCGCCAGGTGGATACAGAGCGCGATCGCGTGGTGGTGGTGGGTTTGCTCACCAGCGACCAAACCCCCGACCACTTTAGGCACCGCTTTGAAGAGCTGGAACGCCTGGTGGACAGTGCCGGCGGCGAAGTGCTGGAGACGATGTATCAGAAGCGGCCTCGGCCCCATCCCCAAACCGTGTTAGGCGCTGGTAAGGTGCAGGAGGTGGCCCTGGCAGCCCAGACCGTAGGGGCTAATCTGGTGGTCTTCGATCGGGATCTCTCGCCGGTGCAGGTGCGCAATCTAGAAAACCTGATTGGCATTCGAGTGGTTGACCGCACCGAACTCATTCTGGATATCTTTGCCCAGCGGGCCAAAACCGGGGCCGGTAAGCTACAGGTGGAGCTGGCCCAGCTTGAATACCAGATGCCCCGCCTGACCGGACGGGGACAGGCCATGTCGCGGTTGGGGGGTGGCATTGGCACCCGCGGCCCAGGGGAAACCAAGCTGGAAACCGAGCGGCGGGCGATCCAGCGGCGCATTACCAAACTCCAGCAGGAGGTCAACCAACTCCAGGCTCACCGGGCCCGGTTGCGCCACCGCCGCCAGGATGACAACCTGCCCTCCGTTGCCGTAGTGGGCTACACCAATGCCGGCAAATCCACCCTGGTCAATGCCCTGACCAACTCCCAGGTCTATGCCGCCGACCAGCTCTTTGCGACCCTCGACCCCACCACCCGCCGTTTAGCCATTACCGACCCCGACACCCACGAGACCACCCAACTGGTGTTGACCGACACCGTGGGTTTTATTGAAGAATTGCCCGCTTCACTGATGGATGCCTTTCGGGCCACCCTGGAAGAGGTCACCGAAGCCGATGCCCTACTCCATGTTGTCGATGTCTCCCACCCGGCCTGGCAGGACCAAATTCACTGGGTGATGCGGATTCTCAACCAGATGCCCATTGCCCCTGGCCCTATGCTGCTGGTGTTTAACAAGGCCGACCGGATCAGTAGTGAAGATTTGGCCATTGCCCGAGAAGAATATCCCCAGGCCCTGTTTATCTCGGCCACGGAGCGACTGGGGTTAGAGACCCTGCGCCATCGTCTGCTGCAACTAGTGGACTATGCGGTCACGGTTTAGAGCCGGCTGCGCAGTACCTTGAGCAGTTTGATCAGAGATGGCGGTAAGGGGGCAATGGCCAGAATTTTTTCTCCACTGGCGGGATGGATGAGCTCTAACCGTTCGGCATGGAGGGCCTGGCCGGGCAGGTTAACCCCCACATCCCGACCTGATCCGTAGGTGGGGTCGCCCACAAGGGGATGCCCCATGGCAGTGCTATGGACGCGGATTTGATGGGTGCGGCCGGTTTCCAGCCGGTAGCGAAGCAACGAAAAGTGACCCAGCCGTTCTTCCACCTGCCAGTGGGTGATGGCCGGGCGCCCGCCCCGGTCCAGGGAGACAATGGCGTTCTTTTTGCGATCGCTGGGATGCCGCCCCAGGGGGGCATCCATGGTACCTGAGTCGGTTTTAGGGGCCCCGTAGACCACCCCCAGGTATTCGCGACGGGCCGTCTTGGCCTTCATCTG
Source organism: Leptolyngbyaceae cyanobacterium M65_K2018_010 (assembly GCA_015295885.1). Lineage (GTDB taxonomy): Bacteria > Cyanobacteriota > Cyanobacteriia > Phormidesmidales > Phormidesmidaceae > Nodosilinea. Next base: position 6,069 of record DVEE01000537.1, on the reverse strand, counting down.
GGCCTGCAGGTGGCTGTGGGCCAGGTCGGTTTTGGCAATCACAATGGCCCCGGTCGTATTCTTGTCCAGCCGATGCACAATGCCGGGACGCTGCACCCCACCAATGCCCAACAGCTGATCCCCACAGTGGGCCAACACGGCATTGACTAGGGTGCCGCTCATGTTGCCAGGGGCCGGATGCACCACCAGCCCAGCGGGTTTGTTGAGAATGATCAGGTGCTCGTCTTCGTAGAGAATATCGAGGGGAATAGCTTCTGGCGCAAGTTCTAGGGGCTTGGCGGCAGGAATGGTGAGCTGAATGCGATCGCCCCCCTGCACGGTCGCCTTCTTATCGGTGCAGAGGGCTCCATTTAGAGTGACATACTCCCAATCGATCAACTTTTGGATGCGATTGCGAGACAGGTCTTTCACCTGGGCGGTGAGCCAGCGATCGAGCCGCTCTGGGCGGGCCGTGTCTACGGTCAGGTGAAGGGTTTGGTCAGCGATGGGAGGAACCTGAACGCGATACACTTTTCCTATCTTAGAGTGGCTTTGAGGACTCCTTGATGACGCCCCTATTCAAAAAGCTCAACCTCAAAGACCAGACCGATATCCTGGTTCTAAATGCTCCCCCTAGCTTTGAGCCTGAGCTAGCTGCCCTGGAGGGGGTGAGAGTCCACCGCGATGGGCAAGCTCTGGCTGCCATTACCTTTGCCCTTGCCTTTGTCACCACCCAAGCCGCCGTGGATGAACTGGCCAGGGTGATTGCAGCTAAGGTGCAGGGCGATGGTGTGGTGTGGTTTGCCTATTCCAAGACCAGCTCAAAACGTTTCACCTGCGACTTCAACCGCGACACTGGCTGGCAAATTTTGGGCGAGCTAGGGTACGAAGGGGTACGCCAGGTTGCTATTGATACCGACAGGTCGGCCCTCAGATTTCGCCGGGTAGACTACATCAAAAACCTGACCCGCGACCCAAAACGCGCCATGACCAAAGCCGGCAAAGAACGAGTGACCCCAGCAGCCACGGTCCCTCCCAACCCCTAGAGTAGGGGGCCCTACCAACAATCTACGCTTTCTTTGATCTCCAACCCCGCCTCAATCATCCGGAAACTGCCAGCAGGCAATGTATTCAACCCGGCGGCTGCCACAGGCACAGGGCACTTCCTCCGAGGCCACCCAGGTGGCGTCGCAGTCCCGGCAGTGACAGAGGATGTTATTCAGGTTCGCCTGGGCCAGGCCAAAGCGCCAGCTTTCTAATTCTTCGGGGGTGAAATGGGAAGGGGTTTCAGCCATAGGTAGATTCTAGCCATTATCTTCTAGGGATCTTCCAGAGGACTGGGACAGTTTTGTGCGGTGCTCAACTTTAAGGCGAGGCCCTTTACTTCGTCACTCCACCCGGCAAAAATCCGCTCCGCCCCTAAACTCTCTACCCTTCCTCCCTACGGCCACGCATTACGGCCACATACATGGCTTCTGTCAGGCATAGCCAAGTAGTAAGGCGGTGTTAGTATGGAGCGGGCGGTTACTACTTTTATACACGCATTGCCTCAGAAAGCAGGTGATGCCGTTGTTTAGACTGGGTTAACCTTGGCAAATTTCGCAATGTACCCAGCTCGTCGGCTAACCGTAGGTGATTGCAGGTGATGGAGTTCTGTGCCAGAGACCCAGATTTCTGCGATCGCCCTAGCTAACCGGGTTAACCCTTAACTTCGTGATCGTAATCCTGGCAGCCGTCAGATTCAGACGCCAGCGCCCCAGGCCGTCGGACATTATTGCGACAAAGGCTTAGGATACCTCTATAATCAGCCTTGAGAAAGGTTTACTGGTCTGTGAAAAAGGTTTACTGGTCTGTCTATGGTGGTAGCTAAACAAGTTCTAAGCACAGCCGGAAAGGTTGGGGCAATCGCCCTGGTAGCTGGTTTCAGCGTCACCGCCTGCACGAAACCCGAAACCGTTGAAACTGTTGATGGCCCAGCGGTTGAAGTCACCACCCCAACCGGATCTTCAGAAACCACCACTGAAAAGTTTAGCTTCGCCGATGTGCCCAGTCCCGCCGGTGGCACGGTGAAACAGCTCACCCTAGCCGGACCAGAGACCGCCGTTGTGATGACCTGTGATCAACAGGGGTCGGTGCCTTTTCTATACAGCGACGCGGGCCTACAGTGGGTGGGCTGTCAAAGTCCTAGCCCTGGTAGTGCGTTAGGGCCGGCCTCCACGTTAACCGAACCCACCCTGAACGAAGTGCGCAGCCCCCTGGGCCCGGTCAATGTCCCCCAGATCACCCTTCCCGGGCCAGAAAGTGCAGTTGTGGTTGCCTGTGGAGGCAATTTTGTGCCCTTTCTGTCTGAAGATAAAGCCTTCTGGTTGGGCTGTAAGGCCCCCTAAACACCTTACGGCTCGTTCGGGCGTCAACCTGAAGCAACCTTCATGCCAAAGGCTGGCGGGGCTACAATAGTTAAGCTAAGTCACCTTTGTTGGAGTGATCTATGCCTACTGCGGCCCCGGTCAAAACCCAGTACGAAGCCATCATTGGACTGGAGACCCACTGCCAGCTCTGTACCGAGACCAAAATCTTTTCCCCCGCCTCCACCGCCTTTGGGGCCGACCCCAATACCTACATCGACCCCATTGTTCTGGGCATGCCGGGGGTGCTGCCGGTACTCAACCAGAAGGTGCTGGAGTATGCGGTAAAGGCCGGGTTGGCCCTGAACTGTGAGATTGCTCCCTACTCCAAGTTTGACCGCAAGCAGTACTTCTACCCCGACCTGCCCAAGAACTACCAAATCTCCCAGTACGACCTGCCCATCGCCGAACACGGCTGGTTAGAAATTGAACTGGTTGACCAGAAAACGAAGCAAGCCACCCGCAAGCGCATTGGCATTACCCGCCTGCACATGGAAGAGGATGCGGGCAAACTGGTCCATGCCGGCAGCGATCGTCTGGCTGGCTCCACCTACTCCCTGGTGGACTACAACCGGGCTGGGGTGCCCTTGATTGAAATCGTTTCCGAACCCGATCTGCGCAGTGGCCAGGAGGCTGCCGAGTACGCCCAGGAGTTGCGCCGCATTGTGCGGTACCTGGGGATCAGCGATGGCAACATGCAGGAGGGCTCCCTACGCTGCGACGTAAACATTTCCGTGCGGCCGGTGGGTCAAAAGGAATTTGGCACCAAGGTAGAGATTAAGAACATGAACTCCTTCAGTGCCATCCAAAAGGCGATCGACTACGAAATTGAGCGACAAATCAAGGCCACCGAGTCCGGAGAACCGATCGTCCAGGAAACTCGCCTCTGGGACGAAAGCACCCAACGTACCAAGAGTATGCGATCGAAGGAAGGTTCCAGCGACTACCGCTACTTTCCTGAGCCAGACCTGCCGCCGATTGTGGTGTCGGTGGCTCAGAAAGAAGCCTGGCGGGCAGAACTACCGGAATTGCCAGCCCAGAAGCGCGCCCGCTATGAATCGGAGTTTGGCCTGTCGCCCTACGATGCCCGGGTGCTCAGCGATGAGCGCAGCATCACCGAATACTTTGAGGCTACAGTAGCCGCTGGGGCTGATCCAAAACTCGCCGCCAACTGGATTACCCAGGATATTGCCGCCTATCTGAATTCAGCCAAGCTAGGTATCGAGGCATTACCCCTCACCCCGGCGATGTTAGCCGAGCTTGTGCACCTGATCGAAGCTGGCACCATTAGCAACAAAATAGGCAAGGACCTGTTGCCGGAGCTGCTGGCCCAGGGTGGTTCTCCTAAAGCCCTGGTCGAAGAGCGAGGACTGAGCCAAATTTCAGACCCAGCTCAGATCGAAGCCCTGATCGACGAGGTGCTAGCTGCTCACCCCGAGGAGCTAGCCGCCTATCGAGGTGGCAAAACCAAGCTGCAAGGTTTTTTTGTTGGCCAACTGATGAAGCGTAGTGGCGGCCGGGTTGATCCCAAACTGAGCAATCAGCTGCTTAGCAAAAAGTTAAACGGATAACTGAAGAGGAAAGCTATCAGAAAAAATTAATGGGGGGTAATACCCCTCCTCCGATTTTTAGGCTAACCTGTTAACAGATGCACCCTGATGGTAGGGAGAGCTTGTGGGCTCTCCTTTTTTTTTGACTATTACTCTTTTAGCATTGTTTCTGGAGATCGGGATCAGTTCCGCCTGAAAGCAATGCTCTCAGCTCACGGAATTCTGCTTCGGTTGGCGGGGTAAGGCAGTCGTCCCTGGGGTCAGAGCCAGCAGGTATCAGTAGGTAGGTGCAATTCCAATTCAATAGACGAGGCGGGTGGGGGTGGAGGAGGGTACCCCCTAACTATCAAGCCTCAACGGGGCTAGGGGTCACCCCTAGGGGTTCCGGCCGATCCGCCGGGGCCAGGGCGGAGGCGGAGGCTGGCTCCGACAGCATCTCATAGCTGGGGTCTCCTTGATGGGCCTCCAGATCAAACCAGAACGTGGTACCTACGCCTACTTCGCTAACCAGATGAACCTGGCTGTGGTGCTTTTCAATGATGTTTTTCACGATAGACAACCCTAACCCCGTTCCCTCCAGGGTGTGAACGCGATTTTCAACCCGGAAGAAACGATCAAAAATAGCCTGCTGATCCTCTGGGGCTATGCCAATGCCAGTATCGGCAACCTCAATGCGAATGCAATCGCTAGGAGAGTCACTACCCCGTCGACAGGACCGACGATAGGCGCGGATCATGACCTTGCCGCCGGGCTCAGTAAATTTCAGGGCATTGCCCATCAGGTTACTAAACACCTGCAATAACAGGTCGTAGTTACCCAACACCGGCGGTAGGTTAGCTTCTACCTCTTGCAGGAGTTCGATTTGCTTATCCCTGGCGTTGAGTCGGTGGGTACGCAGGGTTTGTTCGATGGGTTGGGCAATATCTACGGCATCGAAGGGATACTGGCGGCTGGACTCCAATCGGGAGAGGTCTAAAACGTCATTCACCAGGCGCGTCAGGCGATCGGTTTCATGGTTGGCGGTTTCTAAAAACTCTTTGCGCTCGGTGTCGCTCAGATCCTCGCCGTACTCGTGGAGGGTTTCAATAAAGGACTTGATATTGAAGAGCGGGGTACGCAACTCGTGGGAAACGTTACTGATGAACTGGGCCTTGGCCTCGTTCAGAGCTGCTTCACGGGTAATATCCTGCACGGTAATGGCCAGTCCTTTAACGTTTTCCTTGGCCTGATCCAGCACCGTGTTGAGCAGAATGCGTAGGGTGCGATGGCTGGGTTCGGTTAAGGGAATCCTGAACTCCATGGCCTCCGCATCGCCCTGAACAGCCTGAAACAGCGGGCGGGTGAGTTGAACCCGCACCGGACCAGGCAAATGCTCTAGAATGCACTGACCATCCAGGTTCTGATTCTCCCAGCCAAAGATGCGGCGGGCCGTTGGGTTAACCAGCACCGCATGCATTTCGTTGTCCAGCAAAATCGCTCCGTCGGCAATGGTGGAAACCAGAGTTTCCAGTTTGGCTTTTTCGGCGGTTAGTTCTTCGATGTTTTGCTCTTCGTAGCGCTCCAGGCGCTCCGCCATGTCATTGAAACTGTAGATGAGTTCCCCGAGCTCCCCCCCCAGGGGCAGGTCAATGCGCTGCTTAAAGTTGCCAGCGGCAATATTTTTCACCCCCAACAGCAATTCTTTAATCGGTTTAGTAATCGTCAGGGCATTGAAGACGGCGCCTAAAATCACCATCACCCAGATGGAGACAAACACGGCAATGGTGACATCTCGGGTCAGGTGAGAGGAGGCGACTACGGTGGGGTTAGGATTGATACCCAGAGCCAGAACGCCTAAATGCTGGCCGTTGTAGTTGAGCGGCACAAACACATCGGTGACTTCCCCCGCCGGGGTCAGATGTTGGCGCACCAGGGGGCGATCGGTGTTTTGGGCGTAGCCTTCTGGCAACTGCATCCGTCGTCGCAGGGTGAGGGAACTTTGGACCGCCGCCTCCGAAAAAGGAATGCCAAAGAAAATATCGCCGTTTTCATCGGCGTAGAGCATGTAGCGGACGCTAGAGGTGCTCTGGTAAAAGCTGTAGGAAAACCGGGCCAACTCGGTGCGATCGCTCTCGTTCACCAGCGGTGCCACATTG
>DVEE01000042.1 GCA_015295885.1 Leptolyngbyaceae cyanobacterium M65_K2018_010 | reverse complement strand
CGTACTGGGGGTTGGCTAATTCAAAGAATTCCTGATCGTAGGGTTTGGTGCTAAAAAAGGTGACTTTCATGGTTCAAGCAACAGGCCAGGATGAACTCCCCCAACCCTAGGCCAGCCCGATTAAGTGGAGATTATGCTCCTGGGATGGATCCCTTTCCGTCTACCACCTTGGCAGTCGAGGTAACGTAGGCGGCGGCCTGGGCGGCCGGCAGGGGCGGGGCAAACCAATGGCCCTGGCCAAATTCACACCCTAACCGCTGCAGCGCCTTCTGTTGAGCCTGATTTTCAACTCCCTCGGCAATGACCTTGAGGTTCAGGTGGTGCCCCAGGGAAAGAATGGTTTCAACAATTTTGAAGTTTTTGGGGTTCTCCTGCATGTGACTGACAAAGCTGCGATCAATTTTGAGGGTATCGGCGGGGAGTTGATGCAGATAGCTAAGCGACGAGTAACCGGTGCCGAAATCATCGATGCTAATTTGAATGCCCCGTTGCCGTAGTTGGTTGATTAACTGGCTAGTGGTTTCCATATCGTTCACCAACATACTTTCGGTAATTTCCAGGGTGAGTCGATCGCCCGACAAGTCGTAGCGGGCTAATACCCGGTCGATGTCGTCGATCAGGTGGATATTCCATAAATCCTGAACCGAGAGGTTAATGGAAACGGTGAGACCCCGCAGGGCGGGATTTTGGTCCCAGGCGGCCAGTTGCTGGCAAACGGCCTCTAACACCCAGCGATCGAGGGCAATAATCAGGCCAATTTCCTCGGCTATACCGATGAATTCTAGGGGATCGACTAGACCCCGACGGGGGTGTTGCCAGCGAATCAGCGCTTCAAAGCCCATCAATTGTCGGGTCTGCAGGACCACAATCGGTTGGAAATAAACCAGAAATTCATGGTTGGCCAGGGCCTGGTGCAGGTCGCTTTCTAACTGCAATCGTTGAAGGGCGGAGGCGTGCATTTCCGCATCAAAGATTTCATAGCGCCCCTTGCCCTTAACCTTGGCCCGGTACATGGCAATGTCCGCATCCCTCAGCAGGTCGGCTGCGCGATCGTAGGCCGGGGTAATCAGCACAATGCCAATGCTGGTGCTCAGGAAAACCTCGCGATCGCCCACCGACAGGGGCATCTGCAATTCTGAAAAGAGCCGCTCGGCAATCCGAATCGCCCCCCGAATGGGCTCATCATCCTCCAGCACAATCACAAATTCATCCCCGCCCAAGCGAGCCACCAGGTCTGTTTCGCGCACCAGGGCCTTGAGTTTATCGGCTAAAATCACCAGCATCTGGTCGCCGGCCAGGTGGCCCAGGTTATCGTTAATTGTCTTGAAGCGATCTAGGTCAAGAAACAAGACCGCATGGCGAGGACTGCTCTGGCGTTGACTCTGCTTCAGGGCAGCCTGGAGTTTTTCGGTCAGCAGGTAGCGGTTGGGCAGGTCAGTCAGGCCATCGTGGAGGGTGCTGTAGCGCAGTTTAGCTTCCACCTGGAGGCGATCGCTAATATCCTGGGCCAGGACTAATTCAGCTCGATGTCCCCGGAAAATTAGGCGATGGGAAGTAAGTTCAACATCGATCAGGGTGCCATCTTTTTTGCGATGTTTGCCGACCCCGGCCCGGCCCATCCCCTCACCGAGGGGATTGAGATTATCGTAGGGCCCCAGCAGATCCCTGGGCGGGCAAAGATCCCCCAGGGTCATGGCCAAAAACTCTTCCCGACTGTAGCCGTACTTAGCTAGCGCCGCGTTATTCACCTCCAGAAAAGCCAGACTATCGAGATCGTAGACCCAGAGGGGATGGGGGTTACTGGCAAATAGGGTGCGGTAGGTGGCCTCGCTTTGGCGGAGGTCTTCCTGGTGTTCCCGCAGGACTTGTTCCGCTTGCTTGGTGGGGGTCATATCCTCGCAGATCACAAGAACCAGGGGGATAGGGCTGGATCCCTGGCTGACTCGAGTGATGGTGAGGCGGCCCCAGACTAGACCCTGATCCCGATGTCGATGGCGAACCTCAACCACAGTGTTGGCTCCTGGTGGGTTCCCTTGCCTCGGCCAGCTATCCTGAAGGCCCTGGAAGTCTTCAGCGGCAATGAAGTCTGCCAGGCATCGCCCCACCATGGCCGCGGGCAAAAGCCCTAAAAACCGACCATAGGTGGCATTAGCCACCAGAATACAACCCCGATCATCAACCCAGGCGATGCCAAGAGCCTGATTTTCAAAAATCGCCTGGGAGTAGGGGTTGGACTGGATAGCTGCCAGCTCGGCGGGGAGGACTCTGGATTGGGGCGAGTCTAGGTCTGGATTCATGGTCACGACCCATGGATTGGGCCTGGATGCCGCCGGCGGGGAACTGGATTCCCTTGCCTATCCCCTAGGGGTCGGGAAATCAGGTCAACTCCAGTCTTCCCGACCTCGTCCCAGGCCTTTATAGACCTCACCGCGCTGGTGAATCGCTCGGGTCTTTTCAAACAGTTCATTTGCGGTCAGTTGCCAACGGTTAAGGGCTTTGACTAAATCCGCCTGAATATCGCGTGCTCCCGGAAATCCCTCGTAGCGAATCAACAATCGGGCCAGCTCCGCCAAATTATAGTCGGTGGCTTCCCCCGCCAACAACTGATTGACCACCTGGCGATCGGTGCTGTACTGGGGATGTTGTTGATCCTTGGTGGTTTCGCTCATGGCTGGTCCTGGCTTCAAGGGCTAGCAACGCCAGCCATCGACGGGGCTACCCAGGGCTGACTAGCGGCTTCGATGACACCTCCCCCCAATAACCGATCGCCATCGTACCAGACAGCCGCCTGGCCGGGGGTAACGCCAAACTGAGGTTCGTGGAAGAGGAGTTGCACCCGCGGGTCCCCCGGCTCTCCTGGGGGAAGGGGCACCAAGGTGGCTTCCACCGCGGAGCTCCGGTAGCGAATTTGCACCGACACGGCGACGGGCTCTGGGGGCTCGGCCATGGACACCCAGTTGACCCGTTGCACCTGGCAGTCGGGCCAGTGGGCTTCGCTGCGATCGGCCACAATCACCTGATTGCGTCCCACGTCAAAGCCCACTACGTAAAGGGGGTGAGCTGCCGCAATGCCCAACCCTTTGCGCTGACCAATGGTGTAGTGATGGATGCCCGTGTGTTGCCCCAGAATTCGCCCTTGGGTATCCACAATGTCGCCGGGTTGGGGAGCCAGGTACTGATCTAAAAAGCTCTGCATGGAGCCGTGATGCTCAATCAGACAAAGATCCTGGCTATCGGGCTTTGCCGCCGTGTGCAGACCCAGCTCAGCGGCGATGCGGCGGGTCTCCGTTTTAGTCTGATCTCCCAGGGGAAAGTGGCAAGCCGCGAGTAAATCCTGGGTCAGGTCGTAGAGAAAGTAGGACTGGTCCTTGGCCGGGTCCACCGCTCGGCGCAACTCGTAGCGACCCGTGTCCGGGTTATGGCTAATGCGGGCATAGTGGCCCGTGGCTATGCGATCGCAGCCTAATTCTTGCTGAGCATAGTGCAGCATGGGGCCAAATTTAACCGCCCGGTTACATTGGGAACAGGGCAGGGGGGTAATGCCACGGCCGTAGCCTGCCACCAGGTAATCCACTATTTCCCGCTGAAAGACCTCCCGGCTATCCACAACATGGTGAGGAATACCCAAGTCTTCGCAGAGCCTAGCCGCATCGACCAAACCCTCGGAGCAACACTGCCCCTTGCCCTGCATCAGCCATAGGGTCAGGCCAACCACGTCGTACCCCTGTCGATGCAGGGTGGCCGCCGCTACTGAACTATCTACGCCGCCGGAGAGCCCGACTACAATTCTTTCCATGGCCAATCTGCCTAGACTGCTCATCGGAACCAAATACCGATCCCCCCGAATTGGGGCCAGTATTTAATCTTAGCTCAGGGGTTGGGAGCTCAGGCTATGGCCCCACCCGTAAGCCCTTCGCCCTAGCTAGCCAAGGTCAGGGCCGTGCCAATGACCCAACCATCGAGGAGTAACAGCCCCAGAGTCAACACCAGCAGCAGACCGTACATCCAAGGTTGGGCCAGGGGCTTAATGGCCTGGGTATCGAGGTCGGTGTACCGTTCAATCACCCCCAGCAAACGAGCAAACCCAGCCACCCGCATCGGCAACAGGTAGGCTTGTGGACTAGGGCCAACCAGGTAATAGACCAGCCCCCCCTGCCCGGTCGAGCGAGGTTTCAACCCCTTGACCTCGGACCATGGCAAGGCCCACCCGCCCCGCAGTAGACCGCGAATCCAACGGGGATAGGTGACCTGGATACCCTGGCTATCTACCTCAACCCGTTGCCCCAAGGCGCCGTAGAGGCCCAACCACCCTAAACCAATGGCCAGGGTGAGCCACCCCGGTGACACCGCAGCCTGGGTAGCCCTAGCCAAGAAAGGCAGCGGAGCCATCAGAGCGAGGTAAAGCAACAGCAGGGTTAAACGAATCAACGGGGCAATGGGGAAGACCTGGCGATTACCCAAGTTCTCTCCTCCCTCCTCCCTGGGGGTAGATGGCATCATCGCAGTACTGAGTAGTCGAGCTAAGCCCAGGCGCTAACCAACAAACTCCTGGGCTTTTTCCCTTAGGGTAAATACTTTTGCACCACCTGCCAACCTGACAGCCCAGCCCCGGCCAGAGCCAACCCCAAACCTCCGTTGAGAGCCAGGTGAAGCTGACGGGCCCAAGGACGATTGGGACCGATACGAGAGGCACTCCAGGCAGACCCCAGCACCAACATGACCACTGCCAGCCCCAGGGGCAAATGCACCGAATGCCCTAGGCGACCGTACTCCCCTAAGGTGCCAATGACGCCAATCCCTAGGAGCACTAGAATCAAACCAACTAGGCCACTGCCTAGCAAAATGTGCAGGGGCCTGAGCCAAAGGGGGCGCTCCAGGTAGCTCAAACGGCTAGCCCGCAAAATTCCCCCCGTGAGCGCCAAGAGCCCATAGCCCGCCAAGGTCAGGCCCATGGACCAGGCCGCGATGCGCCAAAGCCATAAAAATGAGGGTAAATCCATCGGCTCGAACCCAACCCAGATTTACCTACCCTCACACACCAAGGGCCCGT
>DVEE01000181.1 GCA_015295885.1 Leptolyngbyaceae cyanobacterium M65_K2018_010 | reverse complement strand
TTGGTGATTGACGAGTCCCACGTCACCATCCCCCAAATCCACGGCATGTACAACGGCGATCGCAGTCGCAAGATGGTGCTGATCGACCACGGCTTTCGCCTTCCCAGTGCTGCCGACAACCGGCCCCTAAAAGCCGAGGAATTCTGGGACAAGGTGAACCAGTGTATCTTCGTCTCCGCCACCCCCGGCGATTGGGAACTGCAAGTGTCTGATAACCATGTGGTCGAGCAAATCATTCGCCCCACCGGGGTGCTCGACCCAGAAATTTTTGTGCGCCCCACCGAGGGACAGATCGATGACCTGCTAGCCGAGGTGAAGGAACGCGCCCTGCGCCAAGAGCGAGTGCTGGTCACCACCCTGACCAAACGCATGGCCGAAGACTTGACCGAATACCTGGATGAGCATGGGGTGCGGGTGCGCTACCTGCACTCCGAGATTCACTCCATCGAGCGGATTGAAATTATCCAAGACCTGCGAGATGGCAACTACGATGTGCTGGTAGGGGTTAACCTGTTGCGAGAAGGCTTGGACCTACCGGAGGTGTCCCTGGTCGCCATCCTCGATGCCGACAAGGAAGGTTTCCTGCGGGCCGAGCGATCGCTGATCCAAACCATTGGCCGGGCAGCCCGCCATGTGCGGGGACAGGCCATTCTCTATGCCGATAACTTGACCGATAGCATGGCCAAGGCGATCGAGGAAACCGAACGGCGCCGGGCCATCCAGATGGCTTACAACGAAAAGCATGGCATTACCCCCCAACCCATCGAGCGCCGCAAGCGCAACGCCATCCTCTCCTTCCTGGAAGTCTCCCGTCGGCTCAATGCCCAGGAATTAGAAGAAGCCTACGAACACAAAGACGATCTCCCCCTGGAGGACATTCCTGAACTGATCAGTCAGCTAGAAAAGCAAATGAAAGAGGCCGCCAAAAACCTCGACTTTGAAGAGGCTGCCAAGTACCGCGATCGGATCAAGGCCCTGCGAGACCAACTACTGGGCAAACACAGCTAACCGCCGCCCAGTTTGCATCTTGAACTTTACATTTTGAACTTTGAATTTTTACCTCCCCTCTCCCCTTTGTCTATTTCCCCTTCTCCCCTACCATGGTTCAAACTAAACCCACTCTCCTCACCTTTGCCGACTACCTCAACTACAGCGATGGCACGGATACCCGCTACGAATTGGTGCGAGGACAACTTATTGCTATGACCCCTCCAACTTGGCAGCATCTTCTCATCGCTCGTTATCTAGAACGCCTATTTGAAAGGGCTATTGAGCAACTGGATCAGGACTGGATTGCTCTGCAAGGGGCCGGTCAACAAGTCGATGCAGAAACCTCTCGACTGCCTGACATTATGATTGTCTCTAAAGTTGAAATTCAAAATTTAGCCAAGAAAACCGCCATTTTGGAAGACGCTGCCATTCTGGTGGTTGAAATTGTTAGCCCCAGCTCTGTAGCCGATGACTATCTCCACAAATTGGCAGAATACGAGGTAAAGGGTATTTCTGAATACTGGATTGTTGATCCCTCTGCCCTAGGGCCGGGGCGCTATATTGGCAGCCCTAAACGGCCTGTCATCTCAATTTACTCACTCGTGAATGGAGAATACGCCAGCCCTCTACAATTTCGCAGCCATGAAACCATCGAATCCAGCGTTTTCCCAAACCTGAAGGTGACCGCCCAGGAAATTCTCTATCCTGAGCCGTAGGGTAACTCTGCTACGCCAGGTATCAACGTGAGCTGGGACAGTATTGAGCATCAGGAATTCAGAAGTCAGGCTTCGCCCTGAGAAGGCTCAGCCCGAAGGGAGCCAGTAGCCTTGTGAACTCTGAACGCCTGACTCCTGGCTTCTTCCCAGGAGAGTTATCCCGCTTTAAGTCGAAACTCTGTCAAGCCTCATCCCAAGTCAGGAAACTCACCTAAAAATTTTACCTCCGGCTGTAGCCAAAGCCCCCACTGGTCGTAGACCCGCTGCTGTACATAGTGAATCAGGCGGTAAATATCCTCGGCGGTGGCTCCCCCCAGGTTAAGAATAAAGTTGGCATGGCGTTCGGCTACCTGGGCATTGCCCAAGCGAAAGCCCTTCAGCCCAGTCTGCTCGATCAGAGATCCGGCGGTTTGGGGGAACGGGTTGCGAAACACACTGCCACAACTGGGAAAGTCGTAGGGTTGGGTCGAACGGCGGTGATTTAAACCCGCTAGGGTATCGGCCACCACCTGGTTTGGGTCGTGGCCTGGTTCCAGTTGAAAGGTGGCGTCTAAAACCACTCGCCCCGCTCCCTGCAGAGCCGAGGTGCGGTATTGAAAGGCCAGATCCTCCGGGGTCAGGCGAATGATCTTCTGGGTCGGCTCCATCACCGTCGTGGCAACCAGGTAATCCGCCGCACACCCTCCGTGGGCACCTGCATTCATCACCACCGCTCCACCGACGGTGCCGGGAATGCCTACCGCCCATTCCAACCCCCGCCAGCCCCGTTTAGCCGCTTTCCAAGCCAGGGTTGGCAGCGGTTCCCCGGCCGCCACCGTAACTTGGCCGGTGGCTTCATCAAACTGGCTATAACGCCAGTGGCGGGGGTGCAAATAACCAGGCCAGGGATACCGCGATCGCTGATCAGCAAGTTGGACCCGGCCCCCAGTAATGTCACTGGGATAGGGACTGATTTGGCCCAGGCCAAAATCCGATCCAACTCCCCCCGCTGACGGGGCATCGCCAGCCACTCTGCCGCACCACCCACCCGGAAGGTGGTGAGCTTGTGCAGAGAAATCTGGGGGGCTATACCTGCGATCGCCGCAGCAGATTCAAGAGTGAAAACCATAGGGCTGAATTAACCAGTCACCCTAAAGGGAAAGACGTTCGCTGTGTCGATGGGCCTGACCAGAGGCTAGCAGGCTTCTTGCAGAGAGGGAACTTCTGCCTCGGCATAGTAGGCCATCACCTGGGGAATAATCTGATTCAAATTACCAGCCCCCATAAACAATACCAGATCACCCGGCCGCAGACTGCTGGTCAGAGCGGCCTGCACATCCTCCAGGGTGTGACCATAGACCACCTCGCCATGGCGATGGGCCACCGCATCGGCTACCTGCTTGCCAGAGACCCCGTAAACATTGGTCTCTCCCGCACTGTAGATATCCGCCATAATTACCTGATCAGCATCGCTAAAGGCGTCGGCAAAGTCTTGCAAAAGAGCAGCGGTGCGACTGAAGCGATGGGGCTGAAACACCGCTACCACCCGTCGATCCTCATAGTTTCGGGTGCCCACCGAGCGAGCCGCGATCGTCGATGACTGACCAATCCGCAGGCGCGCCGCCGCCAGGGTGGCCCGAATCTCACTGGGGTGATGGGCATAGTCATCCACAAACTGAATACCACCGTAACTGCCCCGATGCTCAAACCGCCGTCGGGCTCCACAAAACTGACCCAGGCTATCTGCAATTTGAGCAAAGCTCAGCTCTAAATGGCGACCCACGGCGATCGCAGCCAGGGCATTACTCAAATTATGTTGTCCCAGCACCCCTAGACTGAGGAGCCCCAGGGGCTGATTCCGCTCCCAAACCGTGGCCACAGTACCAGTACTATGAAATTGGACATCGGTGACAAAATAGGTGGCCCCCAGATGGGGCTGTAGACTGTAGGTGATAGTTGGATTTAGGCTAGTCCGCACCACCTCGCAGTCAAGACTCGCCACCAGGAGTTCGCACTGTTGTTGAAAGGTTTGAAAAATATTGACCACAGATTGCAGGTCGCGGTAGTGGTCGGTGTGATCTAACTCAATATTAGTCACCACCCCAATGGCCGCTGAGAGCTTTGCCAGCGTTCCATCCGACTCATCCGCTTCAGCCACCAGGTAGGGACCCTGACCCAAGCGAGCATTGCCGCCCCAGCTAGGCACCTCTCCTCCCACCACAATGGTGGGGTCTAGCCCCGCCTGCAGCAACATATGGGCAATCATGCTGCTGGTCGTTGTTTTACCGTGGGTGCCGGCTACGGCAACACTCCGGTAGGCGCTAATCAAACCCGCCAACACATCAGAACGGTGAAAGACGGGACACCCCATCTCCAGCGCGGCTTGATACTCAGGATTTTGGTCATGGATAGCGGTGGAACAAACCACCTGAGGCGTAGCGTCTTGCAGGGTGGAGGAGTGACCTTCTGCCTTAGGCCAGGAACCGGAGCAGTCGGCCAAAAAATACCTCAGGTTAGCCGCTTCCTGCTGCCAAAAAATACGTGCCCCCGCCTCTTGCAACCGACGAGTAATATGGGTCAGGCGTAAGTCCGAACCAGACACCGGTATGTTGCGCTGGGTCAATATGTAAGCCAGAGCCGACATCCCGATGCCACCAATTCCAATAAAATGGAATGGTCTGCCGTTAAAGTCCACAGTATTCGGCATTCTTCACTCCTCGAAACACCACACCATATGTCAGGCGTAATCATAGCAAGAATTGCCAAATTGGCCTAAAGCTGGGCCTATAGTTGCCTGACCATTCCTAACCTTTCTTACCGATTCCAACCCAACCCTCTGTCCCAACCCAACCTCCGGCCTAGCATCATCGGCTTACCCAAACTCCCCGATTATCCTCAGGTTTAGACCTCCGCCCCAGCCTGCCCAAAGGGGGAACCCTACTACTCAAGCTATACAAATCCTCTATATTCCTGAGGGTAGTTAAGCAGAAATGCTTATTATCTGTTCTTAGCCAGACTTCCAGAAGCCCCAAAAACACCCCCATAGCGCTCAGTCCAGTCCATAGATATTCTTCTAGACTGCCTTCGGGTCCATAGACTCAGACCAATGAACGGTGTCTATAAAGTGGATCATGCTTTGCGATATTATGGTTTCGTCTAAGAATAGATACCTAGTCCCGACTACAACAGAGGGTTAAACGCAGTGATTAGAGTAGCCATTAACGGTTTTGGCCGCATTGGGCGGAATTTTTTACGGTGTTGGTTAACACGGGAAAATAGTCAGCTTGAAGTAGTGGGGATCAATGACACCTCCGACCCGAAAACCAACGCCCACTTGCTAAAATATGATTCAATGCTGGGTATATTAAAAAATGTTGATATTGAAGCTGAT
>DVEE01000541.1 GCA_015295885.1 Leptolyngbyaceae cyanobacterium M65_K2018_010 | reverse complement strand
GCCATAGATAAAGGTAGTGGCGAGGAGTAAGGTAATACCTATGAGACGAGGTTCGTGGTAGAACCAGGCGATCCCTGGGGCCAGGAGGGCGACCAGCAAGGCAATCAATAGACTGAAGGCCACATTAATCCAAAACAGCGTGCTGACTTGTTGGTGGGTAATCTCTTCTTGTTGGATGGTCGCTTCAGCTAGCCCTAGATCCTTAAATAGTTGAACAAAACCCAGCACGACTGTCACCATGCCCACGAGGCCATAGTCGCCTGGGGTGAGTAGCCTGGCTAACACGATGGTGGAGGCCATCGTAATTGCAAATTTGAGCCCCTGGGCCGAAATTGTGATCGCACCGCTGCGGACAGTGCGGGTTCTCAGATTACCGGTGAGATGGTCTGTGCGAAAAAACTGCCGCGCAGCATCATCGCCAGATGGGGACTTGGGAGCAGGGGGCAAAGACGTATCCTCCGGTGATCTGCGATCGCGGGTATGGCAAGCGCCCTAGGAAAAACGACGGAACCGTCCTGGGGCCGTTCTTATCCAAGCCAGCGGCAATTCCCTTGCCCCCAATATTCCCCGCGGTCCCTTGGGGGCATCATCCAATGGACTCTACCACCACCTGCTGCACCCGGGGATGATTCATCATAAAAGTGTGCCACACAGGCACCTCAACCACCGAGTCCTGGGCGGTCATATAGGTCTCCTTGAGGGCCACTACACCATCGTTGACCTCGTTGCCAAAGGGGCTGAGGAGGCCGCGGGGGCCGCCGGTACCGGCCACAATGGTGTAAGGGCTCGATAACTGGGGTAACTGGCGATAGAACTGGGGGCAGGTCAGGTTTAACCCACACTGGCCCGTAAACCATTGAAAGGGCGGCAGCTTCCAGGCCAGGGGGGCCAACCGAGGCGGCTGATTAGGAGTGCCCAGCATGACCACATGGTGGGGGTGCAACACCGCCTCCAACCCCAGGGCGGCCCGGGTCAGCACCCCACCCAGGGAGTGGGCTACCACCGCGTAGGGGCCCCGGTCGGCCAGGTGTTGAAAGGTGTGCCAGAGGCGCTGGGCGATCGCATCAAAGCTTTCGGCAAAGGCAAAGTAGCCAAACTGTTCGGTGGTGTGGCCCGCCTGCTGCAGGCGACGTTCCAGCAGCAGTAGCGATAGCGAGGTGCGGGCCAACCCGTGGATGAGCAAAACTTGCATAGGTCGTTCAGCAGCACTGTCGCCATCTTAGCGAAGGTCAAC
>DVEE01000387.1 GCA_015295885.1 Leptolyngbyaceae cyanobacterium M65_K2018_010 | reverse complement strand
CCCGCCTCTATCTCTATGTGCTGGCCGAAACGACGGACCTGCTCCCGGAGCAATTGGCCATGAGCTACTGGTTTGTGCCGCCTTGGCCGGTCGCCGGGGCAGACGGCCCAGATCCAACCCCGCCCCGTTGCATCAACCTGCCCTATTCCCAGCAGGAACACCAGCGCACCGCCCAGGACCTGGACCGACTGACCGACCGCCTCACTAGCCTGCTGGCCACCGCCCAGGATTTTCCTCAGGTCGATGAAGCGCTGGGGCACTGTCTGCGCTGCCCCTTCGCGGTGCGCTGCCAGCGTAGCTCCGATCGCTACGCCACCCTGACCACCCTAGAATTACCCCCCATTGAAGCCATTGCCGAGGTACCCCTGTAAACCGCCATGCGGCTAACCGTTTTGTCTATCCTAGGATCACCACCGTTCAAGGGGATCCATGGCTCACCTGACCCAGCGGCGTACTCAAAATGTCCTCGGTGATATCTATGTGGAATTGACGAGTCCCCTATCCCGGGGCCTGGCCGCTCTCCCCCACGATCGCCCGCATCCCTTCCAGGGTGGCTGGGATGCTACGGGGATCCATAAACATCACCTTGCTACTGTCACTACTGCCAATTTTCAGGCCCATTTCCAGATAATGCTGGGCGATCAGAAATTGCAAGGCCTCCTTGGTACCAGGGTCGGTAGCCAGGGTTTTGGCAATCACCTGCATGGCTTCAGCGGTAGCCTGGGCCTGGAGAATCTGCTCTTGGCGCAGGGCTTGGGCCCGCAGCACGATCGCCTTTTGCTCCGCCTCAGCATCTAAAATTGCTGCCTTTTGTCGCGCTTCGGCATCTAAAACCGCCGATTCGGCTCGGCCTCGGGCCGAATTTACCGCTGACTCCCGTTCTCCCTCGGAGGTCAGTACGGCGGCCCGTTTCTTGCGCTCAGCGGCCATTTGCAGTTCCATGGAATCCTGCACGGCCTTGGAAGGCACAATATCGCGCAATTCCACCCGGGTCACCTTAACCCCCCAGGGGTCGGTGGAAATATCCAGCTCCCGCAGCAGGATTTCGTTAATTTCCGAGCGGGCGGTAAAGGTATCATCGAGTTCCAGCTTGCCCATTTCGGAACGCACCTGGGTCAGTACCAGGTTGACCATCGCCGATTGTAAGTTCTCGACCTTGTAGTAAGCCTTTTCTAAATCAACAATCCGCCAGTACACCACCGCATCTACGGTAATCGACACGTTGTCGCGGGTAATGCACTGCTGAGGGGGAATATCCAGCACTCGCTCTCGAATGGTTTGCTTAAACACCACCTTGTCGAGAAAAGGAACAATAAAATTCAACCCTGGGCTCAATTTTTTGCCGTTGTATTTGCCCAGGGTTTCCACCAGGGCTTCATCGCTCTGGTTAATGATTTTGACTGAGCTAGCGGCGACGGAGCCGCCCAGCACGAGGACCACCAGAAAACTGAAAAGACCTTCCATGGATTTCATTCCTCAATTGTTGTGTCAACCTAGATGACCCGGCTAGATGACCCGGCTAGATGACCCGGTAGAGGGGCTAACCGGGTAGCTCACCCCCCCTGCTTAGATTGCCCACCTAGCCCGGCCCGGCCCCGCTGTGGATTGCTTTCCTAACCCCCGGACTGGAGACCCTACCGGCGCTTTGACCGGCCCCTCACCCCTTTAGGGCGCTCTCTGGGAGAACGTACAGGGTATTACCTTTGCGACTCACCACCACCACCGGCTGGTTTTCAGGGATCGTTAGGGTGTCATCCTCGCAACGGGCAGACCAGGAATTGCCTTCGTAGAGGACTCGTCCCGCCTCGCCGGGGGTAATCGTGGTCAGGGTACGTGCCTCGGTAGAGTCTTGCAGGGTGTAGGGGGTGCGTTTGGGTACAAACCGCCGCAGCAAAAAGATGAAAATCAGTGATAGCACTACCCAGAGGGCGATTTGCCAATTGAACGAGGGCAGTACCAGGGCTACCAGAGCCACGATAAAGGCACTAATGCCGAGGGTGGATTCCACAAAGGCGGTGGGCAAAAAGAGCTCCATTAGGCAGAGCACGGTTCCTAAAATCAGCCAGAACAAAACATAGTTCATGCTAGTCAGGCCACCTACCGCAATTTTCGATATCCTCTAGGATTAATCTATCTCGGGGGCAGCCCCTATGGGGGCTAATTACATTGTTTTAATGGATCGCCGGATCGCCTAGCCCCAAACCCCCCGCCCTAGCCATGAACCGCCTCTGCCTATGAACCGTGTTGAGCGCCTCCCCTCCCGCTATCAGCCCTACCTTTGGGTTGTCGGCGAGGGCGTTGAAACCTTGCCTGTGGATGAGCTGGTGGGCCAGCGTTACCGGGTAGTGGCACCGTGTTTGTGGCTCGACACCCAGCCCGATCAACGCCCTGAGACACCGGATCTATTGCCAGAGGTGGCCCTGCCTTACCTCAAGGCCCACGGCCTGCGACTGCATGTACCAGGGCTCTACGGGGTGCTGGAACGGACCCTGGCCAAGCCGATTCTGCTGTTAGACAATGCCCCTATCCACCCCCAAACCGGGGAAATTTTTCCCACCCTGGAAGCCGCCCTGTTTGGGGCCCCGCCGCTCCGGCAGGCCAACTGGCTCTGGCAACTCTGGCAACTCTGGGAGAACCTGGCCGACTACGGCTTAGCCCGCAGTTTGTTAGTGCCCCATAACCTGCGGGTAGAGGGATGGCGGATCAGACTCTTGGAGCTACGGCCTGATGCCCCTAGCCCCGATCGCCAAGCCTTGATTCCGGTTGTGCGATCGCTGCTGGCTCCCCTCCACCTCTCTATTTCCCAGCCCCTGGGCAAACTCCTGGAAGAGTGGGCCGCGGGGGATAGGGATATAGCGGACCTAGAAGGGGCACTGAACCAGATCCTACTCAGTCAGGCGGCCCGGGTACCGACGCGCCTCTCCTTGGCCGGGGCCACCGCCATCGGCCCGACCCAACCCCGGAACGAAGACGCCTGCTGGCCCGAGGGGCACACCCTCACCTCCGGTCCAGAGGGAGGCCTCCAGGTGGGGATAGTCTGCGATGGGGTGGGAGGCCACGAAGGGGGCGAAGTGGCCAGTCAACTGGCGGTACAATCCCTCAAACTGCAGCTCCAAACCCTGCTGGCCGAAACGGAGCAAGAGGCTCAACTGCTGCCGCCGCGGGTGATCGCCCAACAGATTGAGGCGATTATTCGCATTGTGAATGATCTGATTAACTTTCAAAACGATAACCAGGGCCGGGTTGGCCGCCAACGCATGGGCACGACCCTGGTGATGGCGGTGGTCATCCCTCAACATGTTCAAACGAACGAAGGCTGGCGGCGCGTCAATGAAGTTTATCTGGCCCATGTGGGGGATAGCCGTGCCTACTGGATTACCCCCGACTACTGCCATTTACTGACCGTAGACGACGATATTGCGGGCCGTGAGGTCATGGCCGGTCGCCAGACCCTTGCCCTTGCCCAGGAGCGCAGTGATGCCGGGGCCCTAACCCAAGCCCTGGGCACCCGGGGCAGCGATCATCTGGTGCCCCACATTCAACGGCTGGTTCTGGATGAAACAGGGATTCTGCTGCTGTGCTCCGACGGCTTAAGTGATCACTATCGCATCGAAGATGCCTGGGCCAACTACATTGGGCTGATTATCAAAGACATTGTCACCCTGGAATCGGCGGTAGCCTCCTGGATTGAACTGGCCAACCAGAAGAATGGCCATGATAATACCGCGGTAGTCCTCCTGCAGCACAAGTGCTTAACTCCCACCGAGACCCTGCCCGAGGAGGAGCAGCCCCGGCCCGATCGGTTTCCACCCCGCGGTGCCACCCTCTACGGCGAAACCACCGACAGCGAGGAAGTGGTGCCCGCTCCAGTCGCCGCCCAACCTACCCGGGGCCTGCCCCTGTGGGTTCTAGCCGTCACTGGAATAGCGCTCCTCGCCGCCGGGGTCAGCTGGTGGCTAATGACCCGACCCACCCCGGTGCCTGGGCCGCCCCCCAATCCACCCACCGAAACCACACCCAGCCCCTAAGGTGGGGGACAACGGCCGCCTGGGCTGGAAAGCACCTAGAGCATCGGTATGGCTAGCCCCCCGATTTCTGAGTCGTCGTTCCCACCACGGGGCATCCATTCTGAGCCAGAAACCGGGGTTCTGTACCGGCGTTCTAGCTGGCCCAAACAACGCCGTTAATTGAGCTGGGGGCGTTTATAGAAGGGGCGTTTGACCACCTGGGCCGCTCGCCGCTGGCCCCGGATCTCGACCTCCAGGGGTTGCCCCACCTTAGCCAGGGCCGCCGGCAGGTAGGCCAGGGCAATCGGTCGATTCAGGGTTGGCGATAGGGTGCCGCTGGTTACCGTGCCCACGGTTTCGCCCTGGTAGATTACCCCATAGCCGTGGCGGGCAATGTGGCGATCACCCAGGGTTAACCCCACCAACCGACGGGATACCCCCTCCTGTTTCTGGCGTTCTAGCACAGCACGGCCAACAAAATCTCCCAGCTCATCTAAATGCACCAACCAACCCAGGCCCGCTTCCAGGGGACTGGTGGTGTCATCGATATCCTGGCCGTAGAGAGCCATGGCGGCCTCCAGGCGCAGAGTATCGCGGGCCCCGAGGCCACAGGGGGTTGCCCCAGCCTCGATCAGGGCATCCCAAAGGTGGCCGGCAGCAGTCGGATCGAGCATAATCTCAAAGCCGTCTTCGCCGGTATAGCCCGTCCGAGCCAGGAAGGCCGGCTGGCCCAGCACCGTGCCCTGCAGATGCCCAAACCGACCCACCGAAGTCAGATCGTCCTGGGTGACAGTTTGTAGCAGGCTCACCGCCTGGGGCCCCTGTAGGGAAAGTAGAGCGCGATCGCTGGATTGATCCTCCAGCTCGATGGGCCCATCCCCCAGCTGATCTAACAGCCAGGTTTTATCCTTAGCGGTGGTCGCAGCATTCACGATGACCACCACCTCCTCGGCCCCAGATTCGTCCTGGGCGCTGAGGTAAATGATTAGGTCATCGATAATGCCACCCTGGGGATTGAGCAAAACGGTGTACTGGGCCTGGCCCGGAGTCAGCCGACTCAGGTTAGAGGGCACCAACCGCTGTAAA
>DVEE01000409.1 GCA_015295885.1 Leptolyngbyaceae cyanobacterium M65_K2018_010 | reverse complement strand
TCCGGAGCGGCCAGCACAAAGCCCATCTGGGAGACGGTGTGGAAGGCCAACATACGTTTAGTGTCCTTTTCAAACACCGCGTAGACAACTCCCAAGAGAGCGGTCGCGGCGCCAAAAAATCGCACGACGGGGTCAAGATCCTCCAACATCAGGGCACAGCGGACCAGGGGAAATACCCCAGCTTTCACCACCACTCCCGACAACAGGGCCGATACGGGGGTTTCTGACTCAGAGTGGGTCAGCGGCAGCCATAGCCCAGACATAAAAATACCGCCCTTGGTGAGCAACCCCAGAAACATCAGCGCGATCGCGTCTAGGGGCGCCCCTTGCAATGCCGAAAAGGCAAAGGATTGTTGGCTTTGATAGACCAACGCCGCCCCCACCAGGTAAAACAGCATGGCGGTATTGCTAACAAACAGATAGCGGAGAGCCACCCAGAGATTGCGGTTACTGCGGGGATAGGCAATTAGTAAAAAAGCCGCAACGCCAATCACCTCTAGGGCAACATAAAGGCTAATCAAATCCGCGCAAATAAAAGTCGCATTGACACTGCCGTGGAGAATGATTATCTGACCATAGAAAAAAGCAGTTTTACCACTATCCCAGCAGTAGAGAATGACCGCCGCGGTCACCAGGGCATTGGTGATGATGAAAAAGGCACTCAGGTGATCGGCCAGCAGAGTGACTCCAAAACTATCGAGCCAAGCAAAACTTAGAGGTTCGGGCTGCCAGAACAGAGCCAGGGCGTAGGCCATGGATACCAGGGCCACCCCCAAAGCGAGGATACGGTCGATCCGGGGAATGAGATAAATACTGAACCCGACCAAAAACGGCAGGGTTAGCCAGAGCACGGTCCATAGGGTCATAGGCGTTCCCCCTGGCCCCAGCCAGTCCTCCTGAAAGTACTTAAAACAGCCATAACCACCCCCTACCCAGCAACATCACCAACACCAGGCTCATAAACCCAATCAGGTGATCAAAGTTTTCCAGTACCCGGGGGAGCCTAAGGGTTAGGGGACGAATAACCCAGGCGTAGAGCAACCAGCCAATTCCAATAATGGCTAATACCTTGAGCACATTGGGGCCAGTGTAAGCCCCCAGATAGACACCATTGGCCAACAACAACGCCCCGATCAGCAGGGTCAGGGCCATCCCCAATCCTGGCTTAATCCCCGCTCCATCCGCCGACTTTTCAGCCCGCTGATGGGGTAAGAAAATAAACTTGGCATAGAGAATAGCCGTGCCGGTAGCGGCTACATTGAGGGCAATCGTTTGCCAGGGCAGCGCCTGCTTGAGGGTGAGCATTTTAGCGCCAAACCCCACAAAACCAGGAAATCCAGAAATGGAAAGGCTAGCCAGGGTCAGCGGCAACCATAGGCTGGTGTAAATGGGGTATTGACGCAGCACGGTGAGATCCCGACTGGGCAGATTGCCAACGGTTAAAAACAGGGCCGCCTTCACCAGGCCGTGGGCCAGGGCATAGAAGCCCGCGCCGGTGGGAGCGGCCAACACCCAACCCAGTTGGGAGAGGGTGCTACAGGCCAGTACCCGTTTAGCGTCGGTTTCCAGCAGGGCATAGGTAACCCCAAGCAGGGCTGCCGCCACCCCAAACCACCGCACGACCGGGTCAAGTGCCTCAACCATCAAGGCCAGCCGCACAATGGGAAAGGCCCCCGCCTTTACCACCACTCCCGAAAGCAAAGCCGATACAGGGCTTTCGGCCTCTGCGTGGGTCAGGGGTAGCCACAGACCCGATACAAAAATTCCCCCCTTGGTGAGCAACCCTCCCAAAATCAGCACCTTGGCCTCTAGGGGAGCACCACCTAGCCCCGTAAAGGCAAAGGACTGCTGGCTTTGGTAAACGAGCACTGCCCCCACCAGGTAAAACAACATGGCGGTATTGCTGACAAACAGGTAACGCAGCGCCACCCAGAGGCTAGGATTTCGGCGAGGATAGGCAATCAGTAGAAACGCCGCAATGCCAATCACTTCTAGGGCCACGTACAGGCTAATAAAATCGGCAGCAATAAAGGCCGCGTTGATGCTGCCGTGCAGAATAATTGCCTGAATATAGAAAAAGGCGGTTTTATTGGTATTCCAGCAGTATAAAAACACTGCCGCCGTCACCAGAGCATTGGTGAGCACAAAATAGGCACTAAGGGGGTCAGCGACCAGGGTCACTCCAAAACTGTCCAGCAGGTGGAACTCAATCGGAGCCCCTAACCCAAACAGACTGGCTGCGTAAAGAGCTGAAACCAGGGTGACCCCCAACGCCAGGAGGCGATCGCCCTGGGGCACCAGATAGATACTAAAGCCGACCAAAAACGGCAGGGCTATCCAGAAAATCGTCCAGGGAGTCATGGCCGATACCCCTTCTCAATTTCGCGAGTTTCCAGGGTGGGGTTATCCCGTGCTAGCTTCATAACGCCGACCAACATCAGCGCCTGAATCGAAAAGCCAATCACAATAGCAGTCAAAATCACCGCCTGAGGCACCGGGTCTGCCAGGGCCCCCTTGGCTTCATCCGCCACGATGGGTGTATAGACCCCATGTCTGGCAGCCACCAAAACGAACAGGGCAATCACCCCGGTACTCATCACGTCCATGGCGATAATTTTCATCACCAGGTTTTCCTTAAAGATGATGCCGAAGAAGCCCAGCAGGATGGTGGCGTAAACACAGGCGTGGAGCATGGCTGGATAAGGGGAGTGAGAACCGTAGCCTGGGCAAAGGGCCCTAGCCCGTGCCCATCATTCATGGAAATAGAGAAGACCCGTAGGATGGACAAAGAGCCCTAGCCCGTGCCCATCCCTTGTCAAGGGTAGAATCCTTGTCCCGGGAAAGTAAGGTGATGAGCCCTTTGGCCCGGTTTAGCCTTCCAGGACCAGAACCTCAGGAGGCTAGATCCGCCGTTTCAGGTTCAGGAGAGTCTGCCTCTACCGCCATCTCAGCCTCAGAGCCTTTGAAGGCGATGCGCAAAAAGGGCGGCGCTAGGAAGGTGGTAGCAATCACCATGATGATGATGGCGGCTTCCAGGGGCTTAGACAGTACACCGCTGGCCGAACCAATGCCCGCAAATACCAGGCCCACTTCACCCCGAGGCACCATACCAATCCCGATGGCGAGGCGGTTCAGGGGTTGACCAAAGGTTGACCAGCCGGTTACCACCTTGCCGATGATGGCGATTGCCAGCAGGAACAGCGCGATCACTAAGCCCTCACGGTTGGCCGGAACCGCTGGATTGAGCACCCCTAAGTCGGTCTTAGCCCCCACCGTGACAAAGAAAATGGGCACCAAAATGTCAGCAATGGGCATCACCTGCCGATCCAGCTCTTTGCGCTGGTCGGTTTCATCCAGCACTAGGCCCGCCGCAAAGGCTCCCAAAATGGCTTCCAGGTGAATCACCTGGGCAAAAAACGCCATCAAAAAGGCAAAGGTGAGGGCCGGAATCACCAAGTTGCCCCGGGTTTGCAGTTTTTCAGAGATGGAGACAAAGGAGGTGTTGAAGAACTTGCCCAGCAAAATGGCCCCTAATAAAAATCCGGTGGCACTGATGATCAGGTAAACAACATTCATCACATCCACTTCGCCGGTTTTGGCCAGGCTCGCCACCACTGCCAGCACAATAATGCCGAGCACATCGTCAATAACGGCGGCCCCAACAATAATCTGGCCTTCAGCGGATTTCAACTGGCCAATTTCCGACAGCACTTTGGAGGTAATGCCAATGCTGGTAGCAGTGAGCGCGGCCCCGGCAAAAATGGCCGGAACGGTGGGCACGTGGAACAACAGCATCAGCCCAGCGGTGCCCAGGGCGAAGGGAGTTGCCACGCCCACAACGGCGACGATCGCCGCCTGGTAGCCCACCTTCTGTAACTCCCGCAGGTCAGACTCCAGACCAATTTCAAATAGAAGAATGATCACCCCCAGTTCCGCCAGCACCGAGACGATCTCACTCTGGCTTTGGAAGACATGGGCGATCGCCTCCGGAGTAAGGCCACCCACCCACTGCAGCAGACCCATCAGTTGGGAGTCAGCGGCGGTGGCACCTCCTTCGGGAAATACAATCAGGTGCAGGGCCGAAGCCCCGACTACCACGCCGGCCACCAGTTCTCCCAGTACCGGTGGCAGGTCGAGCAGGCGCGATAGCTCGCCCCCTAACTTACTGGCCACATAGATGACCACCAAGCTGAGCAGCACTCCCGCCAACACCATTGGCCCTGTCTCCGCCGCTGAAGTCTCCGCCAACAGCCCTCCCAGGGGAGCCACGGGTCCCAGTAGCCCAGACCACAGGTCAATTACATCCGGCATGAACATATACACCTCCTAACACGAACCTAAAAACAACGATTTACCTGGTCAGCAGTAACAACGCATAGAAGCGTTGCGAGCGTGAGCACCTATACCCAGCCATCAGCGGGAGCCCAAGAGACATACTCTCTACCGGCCATAACGGGGCCCGATCGGCATCGGGTGAGCATGATTTAGCCCCAATAGGGACTGCAGGCCGCCTGCCCCAGCCCACTACCTAGGTATTCCTCCTAGACCGTCGGTGCCCCGGGCTCAGCGGGGGTTACAGCCACATCCAACCCCTCCTTAGCGGCCAACAGTCTCAGGGAAGCCTTCAGCGCTTGAGTCCGGGTTTCAACCAGGTGATCCGCCGGCACAAACCGCAGCACCCCAAGTTTTTCGAGGCGTTGCAGGGTCTTGCCACGGGCCCCGACCAGGAAGACCTCACGCCCGGCATCGCTGGCGTCCTGAATGGTATTTTCCAGAGCCAGGGCGGCCGTCACCCCCAGGTGAGGCACATCCTGCAAATCTACGATCAGCACATCGTGATCGGCCATGGCGGTGTGTTCCTGGGAGATGGCTCGCGCCACCCCAAAGATCATTGGCCCATTCAGGTGAAAGACTAGAATGCGGCCCTTGGCCCGATCCATCAGAGCATTTTCTTCGGCAGATAGGGCCAGGTCTTCATCGAAGTCAGTGATGGTTCTCACCTGGTCAGCCTGAAGCTTACTCAGGCGATCGATGGTGAGAATGTTGGCAATGAAGACCCCAACGCCCACCGCTACGATCAAATCTACGAACACCGTCAGGAACATCACCCCATACATAATGGCGGTGCCCTTCC
>DVEE01000109.1 GCA_015295885.1 Leptolyngbyaceae cyanobacterium M65_K2018_010 | reverse complement strand
GAACTTTACACAACGCCTACTATTATCCGGCTTTTTGGGGTCTCTGCCAGCCAAAAGAAGACCTGAATAGCCGGAGAAGATTCGGAGTTCGCCTTAAGGCTGAGCAAGTAACATTTTACTGAGTTGGAGTTCCAAAATCTGAAGCGTTAGCCCAGTGAGCAAGACCAAAATCCGGCCAGCTGACCTGGCCCTGCGCGCCCAGGCCGGGGATGTGAAGGCCCTGGAAACCTGGCTGAGCCAAGCCATCGCCGATCCCAGAATGCGCTTTGAGGTATCTTGGCGCGATCGCACCCTCTTCGTCTTTTTAACCGCTCCCCACCTAGACCATCCCGAGGCTTACGCGGCCCTGGTTTACGCGGCGATCACCCCCCTGCGCCTGGCCAACCTGACTGAACTTAGGGTGTTGGATGGCGCCCCTCAACCCCAACTCAAACGCTGGCAGCGATCGTTCCTGTTGCCGGTTGTGGAGGAGTTCGCCCCCACCCCCGAGGCAGACAACCCAAGCCTTCTCTCAGTATGTCCCCCCGCAGAAGATGAGGCGGCACCGGCCTTTGACCCTGAGGGTGGGCCAGACTCTGGCCTAGAGGGGGTAGCCCTACTCCACGAAGCCGCGATCGCAGATGCCACCGAGCCTGCCCTGGAGCCTGAAATTGCTCCAGATTTAGAGTTAGACGCCATAGCCCTCCCCCCGCCGTTAGAGGGCGAGGTCTCTGATGGGGATTCCCTGGCTGCAGAAATCACCCCACCTACCCCCCTGCCAGCCCTTGAGGAGGATCGGCCGAGCCCAAGACCGGCGCGATCGCGCCCCCCTTGGCGATGGGGGCTGTTATCGACCCTAGTGACCCTGGGGTTGGGCCTGGGGGCGGGGGTAACCCAGTGGCGCTCCAGTCAGCCCATAGAATCCGCCCCTAGGGGAGAACTCGCCCGTTCCTCCCTGGCCCCAGCCTTCACCCCCAATCGGTTAACTGCCCTAGTGCCCAGTACCCTCCAGGCACCCACCACCCTCACCATTAACGCGGTGGGCGACATTATCCCCGGCACCGACTACCAGCGCTACCGCCTGCCCCAAGATTGGCAGTACCTCTTCCGCAGCATTCAGTACCAGTTGGCCGATGCCGATCTCACCTTCGGCAACTTTGAAAGCACCCTCACCGAAGTGCCCAACAGTGCCAAGGATACTCGCCGGGCCATGACCTTTGCCTTTCGTACGCCGCCCTGGTACGCCAGCGTGTTGAAAGAGGCGGGCTTCGATGTGCTGAGTGTAGCCAACAACCACTCCTTCGACTTTGGCGAACAGGGCTTTGCCGAAACCATCGCCCATATCGAAGCCGCTGGCATGAAGGCCGTGGGCCGCAAGGGAGAGATCCTGTACCTGAAGGTCAAAGAGACCACTGTGGCCTTCATTGGTTTCAGCCACCTCAGCCAGCACAACACCGTCCACGATTTAGAGACTGCCGCCGCCCTGGTGCAAGAAGCCAAGGGGAATGCCGACCTCGTCGTGGTGTCTTTCCACGCCGGCAAAGAGGGCACCGATGCCATCTATACCCGCGACCAGACCGAGTTCTTTTTCTCTGAAAATCGCGGTAACGTGGTGCAATTCTCGCGTACCGTCATCGACCACGGAGCCGACCTGGTGCTGGGGCATGGTCCCCACGTTCCCCGGGCAATTGAACTCTACCAAAACAAACTCATTGCCTATTCCCTCGGTAACTTCCTGGGCTATCGCAGCCTCTCCACCCAGGGGCCCCTGGGAGTGTCCCTCATTTTGACCGCCAACCTCAACGCCCAGGGCGATTTTGTCAGTGGCCGCATCATTCCCGTAGCTTTGGACCCCAACGGTGTACCCTACCTGGATGACCACTTCCAGAGCGTCGTGCTGATTCGCCAATACACCCGCCGGGATTTTCCCCAAACGCCTCTGGAGATTGACGACCTGGGGTACATCAGGCGCGTCAATTAGGGTATGAATTGAAGGTATGGCAAAACCCAGGTACGACGAAGATGAGAACAAATCGCGCCATGCTACTGCAAATATAGCCCTATCAATGCTCCGCTCCAGCCTATGCCAGAGCGACACGTTTCCCTGGATTCCTTTGGCGGCGATCAGGCTGCCTACAAGCAATGGCTGAAAACTCAAAAACAACCCGCTGAAGTTTAGGCCGCAACGCCGATCCACTGAACCTGAGAGCAAGCTCCTATGGCCCCTAGTCTTCCCAAGGTAATTATTCATGGTGGTGCCGGCACAGCCCTACACGATCAAGGGGGCCTAGGGGCCGTGCGAGCGGACCTCCATCGCATTGTGGAGCAGGTCTACCAGCGAGCCCAGGATGGAGCTCCGGCGGTAGAATGCGTGGTTTTGGGCTGTCAACTCCTGGAAGATACCCCCCGTTTCAACGCTGGCCACGGATCGGTGTTGCAATCCGATGGCCAGGTGCGCATGAGTGCAGCCTTGATGGATGGGGCCACCCAGCGGTTTAGCGGGGTGATCAATGTATCGCGGGTGCAGCACCCTATTGACCTGGCGACGTTTTTGCAGCCCGCCGCCGATCGTGTGCTTTCTGACCTGGGCGCTATGGAACTGGCCCGGGAGTTGGCGATTCCCCTATTTGACCCGGTGACTGACCTACGCCTGAGGGAATGGATGCAGGAACGGGCCAACCATTTCCAAAGCCCTATGGCTGGAGTAGTGGCCGAACCCACCCCGGGAGATACCAACGCTCGCCGCGGCACCATTGGCGTAGTGGTGCTGGATACCGCGGGTCAGCTAGCTGCGGGCACCTCGACGGGGGGCAAGGGGCTAGAGCGGATTGGCCGGGTCAGCGATTCGGCCATGCCTGCTGGCAACTACGCTAACGGCCTGGCGGCTATCAGTTGCACCGGCATTGGCGAAGATATCATCGATGAATGTTTGGCTGCCCGCATTGTCGTGCGAGTGACTGATGGGATGAGTATCGAGGCAGCTTTCGTCAAATCCTTTGCAGAAGCTACCGCTAACCAGCGAGACTTCGGGGCGATCGGCCTGAGCCACCTGGGGGAAATCGCCTGGGGCAAAACCAGCGATATGTTGCTGGCGGCCTACCACACCGGCAGCACCCTGGGCGATACCCTAGATCTGCCCGCTGGGACTCAAACCGGCGTCATTTCGCCCTGAGCTTGGCCCTACTCCCCTGCTCCACCCAGCAGTGAGGCACGGTGGCCAAGCGTTTGGGTTGATCCAACCTGCCCGCTTGGGATTGCCTGTGCCTCGAACGG
Organism: Leptolyngbyaceae cyanobacterium M65_K2018_010; assembly: GCA_015295885.1. GTDB lineage: Bacteria > Cyanobacteriota > Cyanobacteriia > Phormidesmidales > Phormidesmidaceae > Nodosilinea. Next base: position 1,886 of record DVEE01000109.1, on the reverse strand, counting down.
CCCTAGGCTATGATTGAAACCAGAACTCGCCAATCAGCCCATCCCAGCTGATTGGACGGTCTTTAGGATCAAATCAGTTTTATGACATTGGTAGGCAAGGGGACCATTCGCCATGCAAACAACAGCTAACCCCCAATCGAGCTCCTCCCTTGTGATTACCTGGGAGCCCTTACCTACTGATTACCCTCTACCCGATGACCCCGTGGATAATCTGACTCAGCCACTGTTAGCGGCAGCTTTGCGAGAAATTCTGGAACTCTGGGGCTTTATCACCCCCGCCATGATCATAGCCACTAACTTTGGTCTCTGTGCCACCGTCAACGGGAAAACAGTCGTCAAAGCCCCCGACTGGGTCTACGTTCCCTCAGCTATTCCTCTAGCAGCCAACCAAACCCGCAGAAGTTACACGCCCCAGGCCGAAGGGGATCCGCCTGCCGTAGTGATGGAATTTCTCTCTGAAACCGATGGGGGCGAGTATTCCATGAATCCCAACTATCCCTATGGCAAGTGGTGGTTCTATGAGCGGATTTTACAGGTGCCGATTTATGCCATCTTTCAACCCGAGACTGGAGCGTTAGACCTCTATCACTTGGTTTCTGGGCACTACGAGCAACAGACTGCGAACCCAGACCAGCGATTCTGGATTGAGCCGCTGGGCTTGTTTTTGGGGGTCTGGCAGGGAACCAAAGCCGATCGCACCGGTTATTGGTTGCGCTGGTGGGATCGGCAAGGCAACCTATTGCCCTGGGGCACGGAACAAGTAGAACAGGAACGCCAGCGGGCGGAACAGGAACACCAGCGGGCGGAACAGGAACACCAGCGGGCGGAACAAGAACGCCAGCGGGCGGAACAGGAACGCCAGCGGGCTGAGGCCCTGGCAGCTCAGTTGAGAGCCCTGGGTATTGAGCCCCAGGGGTAAGGGCAGAGGCGATCTCCGCTCCGGTCGGCTCCTTTAAAGGACGGGGGGTCGGGATCGCGGCTATCTTTGGGAGCCCTGTAACCACCTCCCCGCTCACCAACCTGGCAGCGGATACGGACAAGCGATCCTCACCATGAGGGGGAATCATCCCAAATAGCCTTCTCACAACTGGTTGGGGTTAATCCCCAGTTCTCGCAACCGCTCCAATAAGGCTTGACGCTGCCTGAGCTCCTCGGCTAAGGAGGCCTCTACTTGCTCTGTCCGGAGCCATTCGGTCTCTGACCGGTGCCGCTCCTGACGATTCTTCTAGTTCCGCCGGACTTAAAAACCGCTGTCCATCAGGGCGATAAAGCACTAACTCGGCTCCCGCCTGCCAGACAAAGCGAACCTGCAAACGGGGGCTGACCCAATTCGACATCACCGCTCTCCCTTGGGTCGGCCCAACACAACCATGACATCGAGAGCATCGAAGCGAAGCGAGCTCATGGTAGAAGTCTTAGAGTTCTTAGCACTATCCCCAAGCCCAAAACCATGAACCCCAGCCCGGTCAACCCAGCCGAATCTTTGGGCGTTGTGCTGGTCACCATCGACACCGAAGCCAACGCCCATTCCCTGGCCCGCCAACTGGTCGAGGCCGGGCTGGCCGCCTGTGTCAGCCTCAGTCCCATTCAGTCGGTCTACCGCTGGCAAGGCGAGCTCCATACAGACCCAGAATGGCAATTGGTCATCAAGACCAGCCTCACCCGCCTTGAGGAACTCACCCAGGTCATCACCGAACACCATCCCTACGACGTGCCGGAAATTATTGCCCTACCTATTGCAGCTGGGTTCACCGAGTACCTGGCCTGGATAGGAGATCAGACCCAGAAGTCGGGAAGGGAGGGTGAGTAGGGGCTTGTAGGTCGTAAGCGGTGGGTAGTAGGTCATCCCTTCACCCCACCCCCCCACCCTGCGGGAAGCCGCTCCG
>DVEE01000250.1 GCA_015295885.1 Leptolyngbyaceae cyanobacterium M65_K2018_010 | reverse complement strand
ACTGCAACTTGGGTGCTGCAATTCTGGCAATTTGAGGTGTTAGGAGCCGCCTATCTGCTCTGGCTAGTGTTCAAGCACTTCACCGCCGCAACCGATGGGGAAGCCCATCACCACGGCCCCCGGTTTAATTCTCTGTGGCAGGCGATTCCCATCATTGCCTTTACCGATCTGGCCTTTTCCCTCGATAGCGTCACCACGGCCCTAGCGCTCTCCAAGGAGATTATGGTCATCCTGCTGGGCGGTGCCATTGGCGTTCTGACCCTGCGGTTTATGGCCGGCCTATTTATTCGTTGGCTGGAGGAGTTTGAATACCTGGAAGATGCGGGGTTTGTCACCGTCGCCTTTGTGGGGTTGCGCCTGCTGGTGCGGGTCATCGACCCGGCCCTGGTGCCCCCCGAATGGGTGATGGTAACCCTAATTGCCCTCGTATTCGCCTGGGGCTTCTCCAAGCGGACCCTTGAGCCCGAGGCCGAGACCGTCGTGGAAGAACTCGCCCTGGTTCAGGCCGCTAGTCCAGTCGTAGCGGGGATCCCCGAGTTGGAGCATCACGCCACCCCCGATCTGCCAAAGCTCATCGAAACTCAGCCTGTCCCCTTGCCGGACCCGGCTAACCGGGTGCCCAAAGAAACAGACTCTCTCGTCTAAGGGTTAGGTTGGTGATCAACCTACCAGAAGAGATGGTTCAACCAGCGGCGGAATAGCTTAGGACCCTTGGGTTCTTGATAGTGCTGGGGTAGTAGCTCAAGAAACGACTGCTCTAGCCTTGCCAGGGAGGCATCAATATCGGCTCGTTTAGGGCGGGGTTGATGGGGCAGGTGAACCGGAGGGCCAAACCGCAGGGTCAGCCGTTTGCGAAAGTAGAGATCCTTGGTGCCGATGATGGCAACGGGGACAATCGGTACCCCGGAGCGCATGGCATAGAGTACCGTACCCCGTTTGAGGGGATGCATGCGGCCTTCCTGCTCTCCTAACCGGCCTTCTGGGAAAATCATAATGCCGTCTCCCCGGGTGAGCAGCGCTTGTACAGCCTGATCAATCTGGCGCATTTGCTGGATAGAACTGCCGTTGGGGACATCCTGTTGGATGGTAGTGGCCAACTCCACCAGATCTTCGCGCCCTTGTGCAGCGGCCGCCATGACGGTCATTTCCTCCTTCCACCACCGCTCCAGGGGAATAACTCCGCCGGCCCAACCCAGCAGCCACCGCTTCCAGCGTTTGTTGTAAAGGGTGCGGGCATCGCCCAGGATGTAGTAATAGGGGTGAGGGGGCACAAAGGCCAGAATCAAAAATGGATCGAGGTGGTTGAGGTGATTGGCGGTCAGAACGTTGGGCGTTGTAGGAATGTAATGGGGGTTTTCGATACGCACCCGAAAGAAGGTCTTAATAAACCGGCGCATGACCCAGCGGCGAAACCGTCCACTGACCCGATCATCGATGTGGCCTTGGGCGATCGCACTTAGTTTTTCTAAATCACTAGCAATATGCTGTCGCACAATCGGGTTCTGGGAGATGGCAACGCCCTCCCGGACTCGCTGAATCACCTCAGGGGTCAGCTCTAGGAGCGGATCGCTGAGGGCCTCTGGGGTAGCTGAACGGGCTGGTAAATCGGTCATGGTGGGGGGGAGGAAATACGCCAATCTCTCTCTGTATCCGCTCGGGGGGCGTTCTACGGGCAATCTTGGAGGCTTGGTTGAAAAGTACAGTGACCCGGGGTGGAGATGTATTCTTAGACACATTTTCCTATTTTCCCCGTACAATGGGCCCCTAGTATTAAAGGGTTGTGATTTAACTCAAACCCCAGATTTAGGAGATTACGCGATGAACCCTGCCTTAAGTCCCCTGCTGATGCTGCCATTTTTGCTGGTGGCTTGCGTTCAACCCACAACGGCCGAACTCGAGGCCAAGCTTTGCGGTGATTTAGAGGCCTTCGGGGCCTCCTTAACGGAGCTATCTCAGATTAATGCCCAATCCTCGGTTAACCAGTTGCGGCAGGCTCGGGAGAATGTGGCTCAGTCCTTTCAGGCGGTCAAGGATTCAGCTAAGGCTGTAGAAGCCAGCCGGCTCGATGATTTAACCGCGGCCTACGATAACTTTGACAAAACTGCCAGTAACCCATGGCCCTGGGAGGTGGACCCAGGTCGCGGTCCTAGACTCAGGGCTCAACCTTCGACGGGCATGGTTCCCCCTTGGGGAAGCCATTAGTCTTTAACCAGCATTGAGACTGGCCCAGGGGGGGAGACGAGCTAACTTCGCGGACTGGCAGGCAAAATCAGCCCATCTGGGAAGGAGCTGGCCGATCGTTGGGGCAGGGGGGAATAACCGGCGGCATCGAGCTGCTTAATGCGGTCAAAGAAAGCTTCGTAAAACCGCTCTAGGCAGTCGCAAAACCAGGCCTGGTAGTCGGGCCAGCGATCGCGATCGGCCAGATCTACCTCCCCCAAGGTAGAAGCAATCACGCAGGTGTGCTCACCGGAATCATCCCAGATCAGGGGCAGGCCGATTTCATCGGCAATCAACTCCCGCTCGTGGGCCAGAAGGGAGAAGTGGGGATGGGCATCTACCCCGGACAGCAACAGCTCGGTGTAGAGACTTTGATGGTCGCGATCCAGAATGGTATTGAGACGGAAGCCAGCCCGGGCAATGGCAAAGCCCAGGGTCGCCTCCGGCGAGGGGCTGCCCGGCTTCACCAAGCTGCCTAGTCGATCCAGGCGATCGCACAACCCACTCCAAAAATCTAGGTTTTCCTGCTGTTGTTCGGTGAGAGGTTCTGGCTCAGCTATCCCCTCCGCCTCAGCCACGACCTCAGTCTGTTCCACCACGGCTGCATCGGCCTCGCTGGAGTCCCTAGGCCGGGCCGAGTCCAGGGGCTTAAAGTTGACCGCCATGGCGTTTTTGCCAATTTGCCACAACTCTACTTCGACACCGATAAACTCGACCCGGTCTTCACCCAGCTGGTTTAACCACTGTAGGGCTTGTCCCTGGGCGGCGGCAAACTCGGCGGCGACCCATACCACCGTAGAGGCGGCTTCACGGGCGGCCCAGGTAATCAGTTGGCCCAGGTAAGTCGCCTCTGCCGGCCCCGGTTGAGCAGCCACCAGCACCAGATGGTTAGACTCAGTCCCCTGAAACAGACCGTAGTCGACCCCTTGGTTCGATCCAAAGCCGCGGTTAGGGTGCAGGTCTAACTCCAGAGCTTCACTGAGTAACTCCAGGTTTTCCGCCTCCGTCAGCCAGTGCTGAAAATCTGCCCCACTCTGCCAGTAGTCAGCCGGGTGAAGTTTTTCAAGCCGTCCTAGCTTGGGTTTGGCAGTTCGCTTGGGCCGCATGGGAAAGTTACTCAGCACTGGAAATTCGCTGACTTTATTATGGCGCAGGGGGGGACCGAAAATCGGCCTGGGCGGGTTGAGTAGGGCGGTTGCCTGGGGCTAGGCGGCGGCGGTGCAGATCCCCTGACCCCATTCCTCTGACACAATACAAAGGAAAGACCACTATCTGGAAAACCAAGACCCTATGGAGTTCACCGCTGCCCTGCCAACCTTTGTGATCACCCTCCGTGAGGGGGTAGAAGCTGCCCTGGTGGTGGGCATTGTGCTGGCTTGCCTAACCAAGGCAAAGCGGCAGTCCCTGCATGGTTGGGTTTACCTGGGGGTCATTGCTGGCTTGGTCGGCAGTGTCTTGATCGGTCTGACCTTAGGGTCGGGCTTGCAGCAACTGCAGCAGGTAGTCCCCCAGTTGCAGACCATCGTTAAACCTCTGCTAAACGCTTTGTTTGGGGCCATCGCCATCGTCATGCTGAGCTGGATGTTGTTGTGGATGACGCGCCAGGCTCGCAGCCTCAAGGGCGAAATTGAGGGCACCGTGCAATCGGCCCTGCAATCAGAGGATCAGACCGCCGGTTGGAGTCTGTTTAGCCTGGTGGGCATTGCGGTGCTGCGGGAAGGGTTTGAAACGGTGTTGTTTGTGTTTAGCAATGGGGCAGCCAGTGGGGCGACCGTTGCGGGGGCGATCGCCGGTCTGCTGGCCGCCGCCCTGATCGGTTTAGCTCTCTTTCGCTGGGGGGTGCGCATCAACCTCAAGCAGTTCTTTCAGGTGATGGGGGTACTGCTGCTGCTGATTGTGGGGGGCCTAGTGATTTCTGTGTTGAAAAATCTGGACACCGCCCTGGCTGCTCTGGGCCCACTGGAGGGGCCGGGAGCCAACCTTTGCTGGGCCCAACAATCCTGCCTGCTGGGTCCCTTGGTGTGGGATGCCAGCGGCGTTTTGCCCGATCGCCAATTCCCTGGCATTTTGCTGAAAACCCTGCTGGGCTATCGGGATCACCTCTACCTGGTGCAGTTGCTGGCCTACCTAGGTTTCCTGGCCACGGTGGGGGGTAGCTACTTCCGCAGTTTGAACCCAACCTTACCGGCGAATCGTAAATCCGCCGCCAGTCAGTCCTAAACTTTGGGGGTTATCTCGATGATTGCCCAACGGCGGGGAGGGCTTTAACTCTAGATCACACCACGGTCTGCAAGTGTTCGGCCAAGCGGATGGCCAGGGCGGCCAGGGTCAGGGTTGGGTTAGCCGCTGGCGAAGACGGAAACACTGACAAATCGCAGGCATAGAGGTTGTCGTAGGCCAAAAATTTCAAATTCCTATCCACAACGCCATCCTCAAGGGCTTGCCCATCTTCCGTTTCACCGCTGAGGCGCAGCGTGCCCACCTCATGGGCGACCCCTCCCAGGCCAGCGGTCTTGAGGCTAAGGTCATTGCCGGTTAGTGGTTCACCCCCCAGGGCCCCAATCAGTTGGTCTTTAATCTGATTCATTTCGCCGTAATACTGGGCCCCAATCGGCGCCGGTTGCATTTGTACCACAGGTTTTACGTAGGCTGGGCCAAACTGCTGGATGGTATTTTGCTCCATCAGAGGAGCATCCAACAAAAAGACTATTTCGCAGAGCATGAGGTTGCCCTTTTCTCGACGGTGGCGCTCTAGCAAAGCCAGATCCACATAACGGCCCTGGTTAAAGTCGGCCCCAAACTCCACCACGATGTTGTAGGGATGGGCGCGGCCATGGTTGGGTTGGCACAATACCTTGCTGGAACCATTCGGGTCATAGAGGTCGGCGGTCACGGGCAGATGAGACTGCGCTTTCATCCCGACATGCCGGTG
>DVEE01000120.1 GCA_015295885.1 Leptolyngbyaceae cyanobacterium M65_K2018_010 | reverse complement strand
CATGGGTGTTCTCCAGTAGCGAAGTTGCGGGGTCGCGAGAGGTCAAAGAAAGGTGGTCAATCAGAGATCCCTTTATCCGGTTTCCCTCTCCCAGGGGGAGAGGGGTTGGGGGTGAGGGCCAAGGTCTACACCCGCTTAATCTTCAAGCTGTTGAGGTAGGCTTGGGGGTTGTCGGGGTCAAACTTGACCCCATCAAAAAAGGTTTCTACCCCTCGGGAGGTACCCTTGGGAATCATCGCTTCCTGCCCCAGGGCGGTGGCCGCTTCCCGCCAGAGATCCTCCCGGTTGACGGCCTCAACCATGGCCTGCATATCGGTGTCGGCGGGGAGCTTACCCCAGCGCATGTTTTCTACCAGGAACCACAGGTCATGACTCTTGAAGGGGTAAGAGGCATAGTCGTTCCAGTATTTCTGCATCAGTTCCGGCAACTCTTCGACCCGACCATCCCCAAAGTCAAACTTGCCCAGGGAGCGATCGATAATGTCTTCAAAGGGGACATTAAACCAGGCCCGCTCGGAGAGAATTTGGCACATTTCTTCTTTGTTTTCGGGCTGGTCGCACCACATGGCGGCTTCTAAGACGCCCATCAGCAGGGCCTTGGTGGCCTTCGGGTTGGCATCCACCCAGTCGGCCCGCATCCCCAGCGCTTTTTCCGGATGGTCTTTCCACAGCTGGCCGGTGGTCAGGGCGTTATAGCCAATCTTTTGGTTCACGGTTTGCAGAGGCCAGGGTTCACCCACGCAGAAGGTATCCATGTTGCCCACTTTGACGTTGGCGACCATCTGGGGTGGGGGCACCACAATGGTAGAAATCTCCTGGTCTGGGTCGATTCCCCCGGCGGCGAGCCAGTAGCGCATCCACATATCGTGGGTGCCACCGGGGAAGGTCACGGCGGCCTTCAGTTCCTTACCTGCCGCCTTGCGCTGAGCAAAGACCTGCTTCAGGGGGGTACTATCTAAGCCCACCTTCATGTCCAGATAGTCGTTGGAGAGGGAAATCCCCTGGCCATTGACGTTTAAGCGAGCCAGGATGTACATGGGCACCTTCTTACCATCGGTGACCAGTCCCTCGGAAATCAGGTAGGGCATGGGGGTGAGGATGTGGGCCCCGTCAATGCCGCCGCCACCAGAGCCCAGCACCAGGTTGTCGCGGGTGGTACCCCAGGAGGCTTGTTTCTCGACGGAGACATCGGTCATGCCGTACTTGTCAAAGAAGCCCTTGACCTTGGCAATAATTAAGGGGGCCGAATCAGTCAGGGCAATGAAACCCAGCTTGGCTGTTGGTGTTTCAGGGGTATCAGCGATCGCGGTAGGAGCCGATGAAGAGGGCTGGGTAGCCTGGTTAGAGGCACCCTGGCTACAGGCGTGCAGTAGAACCGTGCCTGCCGCAGCGGTGCCGGCGGTGATCAAAAATCGGCGGCGATTTAAGCGAGTCATGGTTGGGGGTCTCCTAAGAATTAAAGGTTGCGAGTCGAAGTCGGACCAGGCCAGTCGATCTGACCCAAGCTGGTCGAGATGAGACAGCGGTCAGACAGGTCCCAGTCGGAAGAAGATAATGCCCAGAGCAAACCCTAGGCGCTTAGCCTTGAGCCAGTTGCTTAGCCCCTGGGCTGGGCTCCAAAGTGGGTGATCAGCAAGTCTTGTAGGACGGTCAGCAGGTCATCGCAGGGGACGGCTTTTTGCACACAAGTGCCCAACTGGGCCGCTTTGCCAACTTGGCCACCCATGTAGATGTCTACTCCTTCCACCACCTGGCCATCCTTACGGGCTTTAGTGCCCATCAGGCCAATATCAGCCACCTGGGGTTGCCCGCAGGAGTTGGGGCAGCCAGTCCAGTGAATGCGGACGGGCTGGGGTAAGAGGAGGCACTGATCGAGCGATCGGGCCAGCCGCAAGGCCCGCTGCTTGGTTTCCACTAGGGCAAAGTTGCAGAACTGCGCCCCCGTGCAAGACACCAGCGATCGCACCAGCGGGCTGGGTTCGATGGAAAAGGTCGCCAACAGCGGTTCCTGGCGCAGGGCTGCTAGGCGTGACTCCGGCACATGGGGAATAATCACGTTCTGCTCTACGGTGAGGCGCAGTTCGCCTTCCCCATAGACCTCGGCCAGGCGGGCCAGCTCCGCCATGGTGGTAGCAGTTAGCCGACCCACTGGCACATGCAACCCGACAAAATACAGCCCCACCTGCTTTTGGGGGTGGATGCCAATGTGGTCGCGCTTATCCCAATCGATCTCGTCCGTGGGGGCTGCGGTGAGCAGGGGACTGCCGTAGGCGACCTCTACAGCAGCACGAAAACGATCTAGCCCCCACTCATCAATTAGCCACATCAGACGAGCCTTTTGGCGGTTGGCCCGCAGGCCATGGTCGCGGTACACCTCCAGAATGGCGCGGCAGAGGTTCACCACGGCTTCGTTTGGTGGCACCCAGGTATTGAGGGGAATGGCGGCTTCACAACGGCGGGCGGAAAAGAACCCCCCGACCAATACGTTGAACCCCAGTTCGCCCTCCCGATAGGCAGGCACGAAGGCAATGTCGTTAATCTCGGCATGAACCGAATTATCGCGCCCACCCTCGATGGCAATGTTGAACTTGCGCGGCAGATTGCTAAAGGCGGCGTTGCCTGCTCCATTTGCGGTGATCAGATCCTGCACCAGGCGCACCAGCCCACGGGTATCAATCAGTTCATGGGCATCTAAGCCGGCTACTGGGGAACCGGTAATGTTACGAACGTTATCCATACCCGACTGAATGGAGGTCAGCCCTACCGCTTCAAATCGCTGGAAAATAGTTGGCATATCCTCCAATCGCAGGCCTCGCAACTGAATATTTTGGCGGGTGGTAATATCGGCACTGCCATCCTCACCATAGGGCTGGATGGCCTCTGCCAGAATACGCATTTTCTGACTAGAAAGAATGCCGCCAGGCACCCGCAGCCGCACCATAAATTTTCCTGGAGTCACCGGACGAAAGAAAACCCCAAGCCACTTGAGGCGTTGGGTCAAATCGGTTTCATCCACAGATTCCCAGCCGATTTTGGCAAAATGATCTAGCTCTGCCTTAACCGCTAAGCCATCCTTCTCTGCCTTAAACTTCTCAAACTTATTGAGTTTTTCATCGGTTTTGGCAACGATGTTGACCACAATGCTTACCTATTGATGCAAATTTTCTCTACCCAAAAACCTCAGCGAGCGATAATCAAAACTTTGCCCGGAGCTTCTGAATCTGGCAGAGGTCAAACCTAAAGGCAAAATGCCCTTTACTGAGGGACAAATTAGCCCGTGGGCTTTGTAATGTTTTGTATATGCAAGTACAAAAAAGGAGCGGCCAAGCCTTTTCTGCATAGGTTCGATGCACTAGCCGCATCAAGCGGCACTTTACCCCTGTCGTCCTCCCCGCTTGAATAGAGCTAAGCTCTCTTACCGTTGGCGATCGCCCCATGGTCCCTCCTCCAGATCCAATCTCCTCCGGCTCCGGCCTCTCCACGGTGACAGCCCTGGTATTAGCGGGGGGATACAGTTCGCGCATGGGAACCGATAAGGCCCTCCTCCAGTGGCAAGGGAAACCGCTATTGCAGCGGGTATGCGAGGTTGCGGTGCAATGTAGCGATCGAGTGGCGATTCTCACCCCCTGGCCAGAGCGGTATCAATCGGCTTTGGGGGAGAGCAATGGCTACGACTGGCTTGCTGAAACTCAACCCGGAGCGGGACCACTGGTGGCGCTGGCCCAGGGGCTAGAACAGGTGTCTACGGCTTGGATTTTGCTTCTGGCCTGCGATATGCCTCGGTTGCGGCCAGACATTCTGCACCTGTGGCGCCAAAAACTCGACAGTCTGCCGGCGACTACCCTGGCGCTAGTACCCCGTCAGTCGGAGGGTTGGGACCCCCTCTGCGGGTTCTACCGGCGATCGGCCCAGGCCGCTCTGGCCGCGTTTATTCAAGCCGGGGGACGATCCTTTCAGCACTGGCTAGCCCAAACTGCGGCCCAAGCCATTGACCTGGCACCCACCGACCCCGCGACCTCAATGCTATGGAATTGCAACACCCCAGAGGACTGGGTCAGCCAGACTTAGCCCACCCGATGCCGGTTCAGCCCATTTGAGACCGCGAGCTCGACCCCCTAAACCGGTGGCGGCGCCGCCCTGGATAGGTTAAGTATTGAGCTAGAACATGCTAAACGGGGTTGGCCGCCAACAGACCCGTCGCTGTGCCGCGAATGTGCTGGAGCTTGTCTATCAGTCCGCCGCCGGCCAGGAGAGTTTCGGCCTGGGCAAAAGCGCCTTCCAGGGTTTCGCAGACCCCAAACCGCCAGAGATAGAATCCGCCATTCCAGAGGGCGGCCTCAGTCAAGGCACTGGGTTTGCCCTCTAGAACGGTTCCGAGGTGGGCCAGGTAGTCAGCTTCTGTAACCAGGGGGGCATCCTGGGTGGCAAAACCATAATCCTGGGGATGGAGTAGAAGGCGTTGCCAGGTGCCATCGGGTTGACCTAGGCCAATGATGGCGGTGCGGCTCAGGGGTAAATCGCAACTGCCCTCTAACCCTTTAATGGTGGTGAACAGCGATTGTCCCTGGAGCGCAAAGGTGGCCTGGGCCAGGGTTTCCGTAGGGGGATGGACAAACCCGCTGACCACGTGGGCTGGGCCACCGTAGGGACACCACAGGAGTTCCAGGGTGGCCAGCGGGGGGCGCTTGCCAATGTCTTGCCGGTAGGGCACCAGAGCGGCCGCCTGAGGAAAATGCTGGGGCAGATAAATAAAACCGAAGTGAGTGGTCTGGAGTAGGGTACGGGCCTGATTTAGGCTGAGTTGGGCCAAGGGTAACTGCCAGTGACGCCAGATATCCATGAAGGGCAGACCTTCCTTAGTGGGCATGCGATCGCCGCCATGGAGAATGACCGGCACTCCCGAGGCCGCCAACAGCAGGGCTGTAATTGGGGTCACCGGGGCCGTGCGCGATCGCCCATCGTAGGGGCAACCCAGCACCGCTACCGGTTGTTCCGTAGGGAGGGGAGCCATCACCGGCCCCAGGTCGGCATAGGCATCCAGTAGCCCAGCCAACTCCTCCGCTGTCGGGCGCTTGATGCGGTGGGCAATCAGAAAGGCCCCAATCTGGGCCGGAGTGGCGGTCTGGTTGAGGAGCATCCGTCCGGCTGCCGCGGCCTCCTC
>DVEE01000527.1 GCA_015295885.1 Leptolyngbyaceae cyanobacterium M65_K2018_010 | reverse complement strand
GGCTGTTGTAGACGACCGTTAACACCCAGTGTTGTGGCGGGTGGTTGGAGTCCTGAGCGGGAATCGGTTCTGAGGGATAGTAGCCGGCCCCGCCATCGGCCAGGGCCAGAGTGTGGGTTCGGGGATTGAACTGGCCGATCGCTTCAAACAGTTCCCCTGGGGGCGTTGGCAGGGTGCGATGGAGATTCAGGTAGGTCAATGGCCCCTCACTGTGGTTAGAGTCTGGCCAGACCACAGGAAACTCGCAGTGGCGATCTAGCAGGCAGTTACTTTCGAGAATTTTGCCGGTTTGGGGATCCAGGCGGTACTGCCACAGTTGGGCTTCGGCGGGGGTAGTGACCTGGCCCGAGGCAATTTCCTTCAGGTATTGATTGGTGGCGAAGTCAGGGTAGCGCACAACGTCAAAGGTGAGACTGCCATCAGGGAGTAATTGACTGTGACCAAAATGCCATTGATACCAAGGGTCGACTTGATTCCAGGCGGTGACCTCGAAGCTGTCGGCATCGACGACAATCACCTGCGTGCCCGTTTGAGGCTGCCACCGCAGGGCATCGCTAAAGCTCTGCAGGCCAAAAACCGCAGGCAAAGGATTGAGGCGTACCGGCGGCACACAAAAAACCAGGTGGCGATCGGCCAGGACAAAATCATGCACCAACGGAATGCCTGTGAGTTCAAGGGTGGCGGTTTGCTCGACCAAGCCCTTGGGACTACAGCGATAGAGCTTGAGAGTCGCGTTGCCCCCGGCCTTGACCCCAAAGTTAAAGATCTGACCCGTGCGGGGGTGGCGCTTGGGATGGGCAGAAAAGGTATCGGTGGGCCGCAAGCTTTGTAGGTTATCCACTCCCTGGGTGGCTAAGGTCTCCAGGTTCAGGCGGTGGGGCAGCCCGCCTTCCCAGAGGGCGAGCAGCCGATCCGGTAGGGCCAGGACTGAGGTATTAGCAACGTTTTTCACCTGGGCGCGCCAACGCTGCCAGACTGACCCCGGTGGCAAGCTGCCATAACCGCGGTAGAGGTATTGATCGATGGCTTCCTCCGTTTGCCAGCCCGCGGTTTGAATGTAGCGATAGGTGGCCTCAGCCGCCCCGTTATGGAAATGGACTCGCAGGATGGCCCCATCCCCATCAAACCAGTGCCCTACCCGCACCCCATGACGCTCCAGACGGGCCGGGCCATTGCGGTAAAGGGTGCCCCTGAGGCCAGGAGGAATGTGGCCCGCCAGAAGGGGTAAGGGGGTGGTGGAAAATTCTTCGGCCGGGGTCGCGATCGCCCTGGCCCAACCGCAGCAGGGTTTTAAGGTCTCAGCAGTAGCTGCAAGGGTCATGGGGTGGCCGGTAAATTTTTTCCTCCATTGTGGCAGATTGCCTCGGCTCCCCCATGCCTTCACAAAGAACCCAGTCGCAACTGCTGAGTAGCCGAGCTTTGTGGATGGTCAGCAGGGAGTTTAGGGACTGTGCCGTTCGGCTGAGCAGCTCACGACGAAGACCCCAGGGAGGGGGGCACCCCCTCCACCCCCATCATTTCTTGAGTTGCACCCACCCACTGAGATCGGCCCGAGATAACGCCTCGACAAAAATGGGTAAAATCACTGAGTCAGTATCCATCACTGACTATCCAGCTTCAAACATCCCGGATTTAATTCGGGTCAAGGTGCAAAACATTAGGGTGCTCTCAAGGTCTTGCTATGTATCCCACAATTACTGAACCAGAATTATTGCATTGGCTACATCAGCTTCAGGATGGGGCTTCGATTTTAGAAGGGCTGAATGCTTCTAAACTGGACCTACTCAAGGCTCTGAATGCCTTTATCGAAACTAGGGTGAGTGCGGCTCAGTTCAAATCGGCGCTGGTGACGAGCTACATCAGAGGCCGCAAAGACGAGGCTGAAGGAGCCCATGTGCAGGTTACCGTAACCTACCTGCTGCAGGCTTGCCGATCCTGGATTCAAGAAAATGGGATTAGCCGGCAGCAGTTTGAAGCCGCCCTGTTGCAAATGGGATATTCACCCAAGGGTTTGAAGAAGAAGGCCTATCGCCATTTAGCGGCCCTCATTTGGAAAACCGGTGAGGGTCGTACCGTGGCTACCAGCTAGTACTTGATAGCAGAAATAACCCACCCATTTGATCAAGCAGGACCCCTCATAGGACACGGAATCCCTGTTTATCCTTCTGCCTTTCTGTACTAGTCGACAATGAGGCAGGCACCCTGACGGCGCGGGTCCCCGATGCCCCAAAAATCTCCGGCGGGGGTTAGAGCTACGGTATGAACGCCGCCAAAAAACATGCTGGGAGCCTGCCACCAAGTGCAGTGGTCTTGGTGCTCCAGACCCAACGTCTCCAGCGCCGTGCGGTCATAGCCGGGTTCCAGATGGAGGGCGCCCCGCTCCCAGTGGAGTCTAGGGGCCTGGACCGCGGCCTCAATATCCATGCCAAAATCCAGCACATTAGAGACCACCTGCAAAATAGCGGTGCGAATGCGATTGGAGCCACCGGAACCCAAGACGAGGCGGGGTTGGTTCTCCTCTAGCACTATTGTTGGCGCCATCATCGAAGAGATGCGCTGGTTGGGCTGCCATTGGTGAAACCCGTGGGGATTGAGATCTTCTTCTCCCAGCATGTTATTCATCATGACTCCGGTTCCAGGAATCACGTAGGAGGATCCCTCCCCATTGGAAGTTGTCATGCTGGCGGCGTTCCCTTCCCCATCTAGGACGCTGATGTGGGTGGTGCTGCCCCACTTGTTGGTGGCTGAGGCCGAGTGAATGGCCTGAATCTGTTGCCGGTAGGAGGCAAGGTGGGCCTCGCCTAAAAAACGTTCAACAATCTCGGGGTGATACAGATGGCGATCGTAGCCATCCTGGCGGGCCAGATTGGTTAATCGCATCACCTCTCGGAGGGTAGCGATATGCTGGGGGCTGCCGTGGCTTAGGGGGTTGAGGTTTTCCGTCGCCAGCAGGTGCAGGGCAAAGGCAATGAGGGCACCGCCTGAACTGGGAGGGGGGTTGGTCAGCAGCAGGGCCTGGCGATAGGGTACGGCTAGAGGCTGTCGTTCAATGACTTGATAGGCTTGCAGATCGGCCCGTTGTAGGTAGCCGCCCTGGGTTTGGCAATCCAGGGCAATCTGCTGGGCCAGAGTGCCTTGGTAAAAGAGGTCGATGCCCTGGTGGACCAGGTCCTCGAGCAGGGTGGCAAAGTCGGGCAGGTAAAAGCGATCGCCCGCTCCCAGTACCCTGCCCTGGGGGGCGTAGATGGCCCGTGCCGCCGGTGTGGCCATCAAAATAGGGGCCAAAATTTGAAAACAGAGGGCCTGAAATGACTCGACCTGGACGCCCTGCCGGGCCCAGTGCTGGGCTGGGGCCACCACGGTCTTGAGGGGTAGACGGCCTAGCTGCTGGTGGATTTCCAACAACCCGGCCACGGTACCCGGTACGGCGATGGACCCTAGGCCAATGTGAAATTCCTGCACCGTATCGCCAAAGTTGGCCTCGATGGGAAAGAACTGCAGATCCTTCTGGACGGTTTTGGTTTGGGGAGTTTGGCAGAAAAAATCAAACAGGCGATTCTGACCATCGGCGGTGTGGGCCAACAAAAAGCCCCCGCCGGCTAGGGAGGTGAGGGCTGACTCGGTGACACAGGCCGTAAACGCTGCTGCGATCGCCGCATCAAAGGCATTGCCTCCCTGGCGCAGCATTTCGGCCCCGGCCTCGGTGGTCAGGGCGTGGCCGGCCGCTACGATGCCCCGGTTGGGCTTAGAGTAGGCCATGGTCATCGCGATCAATGCAGGGGTATCCGCTAATAAACCAGGCCCGACAGAGTTATGTCAATTGGGACGTGGCAAATGGAAACTTGGGGACAGTCGATAGGCTTGGCACTCAACAGGTTCACCCGTTTCCGTGCCCCAAGGCCCTCTCGTGGCCTACCTTCTCACTAACAGCACTACGACCAACCCTGGCAAGGCCCCCAGGAGTAGATACAGCAGGGGCGGCAGATAGGGTGGCCAGAGGTCTTGCCGAAAGCCACATCTAGGGCAGATGTACCCATTTGGGTCATGCCCTAAACCGCTATTTGGAAAAAGAGGCAAAAAAAAGGGCAGCGCTCAGACTGCCCCCAAGGAGATTGCATCATGGTTGAACCGGACAAATCCTAGGCCAGAGTTTCGGGGCAATAACCTAGCCCCATCACAAACTGACGGCGAAAAGCTTCAATTTCCTCGCGATCGGGCTTGCCGTGGGAAACGATTGCCACCTGATAGCGGCGCATCACTTCCACGGGAGACTGACCCGTTTCCAGCCCCCAAAGGGCCATGCGCACTCGAATACCAGGATCGTAGGAAATCCCCAGCTCATTCATATAAGCCCGAAAGTCTTCGGCATCGCAGGCCTCGATGCCATCCTCCATTTTGATGCGGATAACCCACCCATCAATCTGATGGATCACCGTCATAAACTCTAGGGGCAACCGGGGGGTACCCAGTAAGTGCTCAACCACACGGAGGGTCAAGCTGGCATTCGCGAGATAGTAGGTGTATTCCATCGTTGACCTTTTGACCAGGTGCTACAGTTTCTATTGTTATGCTCGGGTGAGATGGCCGTTAGGGGTATTCCCCCCGCTCTGACCTGGGTGTATCCCCCCAACCTGACCCCTATGCCCGAACGCGACCCGACTGATTATTCCCTGGCGGCCTATCAATACACCCTGCCCACCGATCAAATCGCCCAAACTCCTGTCACCCCCCGGGATGCCTCCCGCCTGCTGGTGGTTGATTCCCCCCATAGCCACTGCCACCATCACTTTCGAGATTTGCCGGGGTTGCTCCAACCGGGGGATTTGCTGGTACTCAACAATACCCAGGTGATCCCAGCCCGATTATTGGGGCAGAAGCCAGAGGGGGCCCAGGTAGAGGTGTTTTTGTTGGAGGAAAAGGCGGCGGATCAGTGGTTGGCCCTGGTGCGACCGGGCCGTCGTTTAAAGCCGGGAGCGACCATTCATTTTGGCTCTGATCCCCAGCATCCTGATCTAGTGGCTGAGGTGCTGGCCACCGATCCCACCACCAATGGTCGCTTCCTGCGGTTTGTTCACTCTGGTGAAGCCTCTCTCTATGCGGTGTTTGAGCGTCTGGGCCAGGTTCCCCTACCGCCCTACATTACGGACACTACGGCGGCCCC
>DVEE01000264.1 GCA_015295885.1 Leptolyngbyaceae cyanobacterium M65_K2018_010 | reverse complement strand
TTTTTCCACCACGATGTGGCCGCTTAAATGGCAATACACATGGGTCCAATCTCCTGACTGCACTAGTACGTAAGTGCCGCAGGTGTTATCGCTGGCTACTCGAATTACCCTGCCATCCCACCAATTGCGAACGTAACTGCCGAGGGGAGCAGCTAGATCTAAACCATAGTGGAATCGGTGGCCTCCCATGGGATGTTGACGATAGCCAAAGGGAGAGGTGTAGGCGGTAAACTGCTCCACCGGAAAGGAAGCACCCTGCTGCCAGGGGCTATCTGGAAGCCCCTGGTGTGAGTCTGTTCCGGCCTCTTCCGCCATCACCTGGGAGGTCGTTTCAATCATTTCAGTCACCATGCCGAAGCCTAAGCTAGCAGCCACAATCCAATGTATGGGGTGAAAAACCCTGGGCCGAATCTTCATGGCCAATCGATCTAGCGTTCTTTAGGATCTATTGTAGTATATGTGTACTATATAGACAAGCAAAAAAGAGCCGGTAGGGTGTACCTTACCGGCGGCCTATTCCTCAAAACTACCTGGGAAACTAGGGATTAGCAGGACTCTGGGAAATAGATGGGCCACTGCCCATTTCCGCCAGGGCCATTCGTATAAAGTCGACGACCACCTCCAGGGACTCGTTGTGGGTGGCAAACACCACGGCTAGGCTATCTTCCCCGGCTCCATAGCAAAGGATGCGAAAGGATCCATCTTCAAAATAGCCCGTCCGGTCGATGGTGCCCTGATCGGATTGAACCCCTAGCGAGGTAATAAACTGGTCGGCACGCTGTAGGCAGCCGGTTACATCGGTTTTAAGTAACTGGTCACCGCTGGCAATTTCTGGTCGAGCCAAGGCCGGCAGGGCAAAGGAGGCGAGGCTTAAGCTCAGACAACCAATGGAAAATAAAGACTTTTTCATAGAAAATAAATTCAAAAAAATAACTTGTCGCTAGTACTTAACTTAACCTGCCGCAAGTTCCCACCATCAATCAAACCAAGTCCTCATCCCCTCTACGGATCCTGAGGGCCCAAGTGTCCCCTGGGAAGTTAGATTTTCTGGGATTTAACTAATTTATTCGGCTTGATCCGGCTCCCATCCGGAAGGTTCTCCAACCGAGCAGTCAATTTGCCCCTAAAAAGAGGGTATCAACCTAAGCCGGGACGGTATTGAGCATCAGGAACTCAGGAGTCAGGTTTCGCCCTGAGAAGGCTCAGCCCGAAGGGAGCCAGTAGCCTTCTAAACTCTGAACTCCTGAATTCTTC
>DVEE01000138.1 GCA_015295885.1 Leptolyngbyaceae cyanobacterium M65_K2018_010 | reverse complement strand
GCTAACCAGCATTCCCCTTCCATTCGGCAGATGATGCGGGCCATGAATCTGAAATCTCCCGCTCCCATTCAGAGCCGCCTGGAGCATCTCAAAAACAAGGGTTACATCGAGTGGAGTGAGGGCAAGGCCCGCACCATTCGGGTGCGAGAAGATGTCAGGGGAGTTCCCATTCTCGGTACCATTGCCGCCGGTTATGTCAATGAAGTGTTTACCGATGATGTGGAACGCCTGGATTTGAGTGGGCTGCCCATTCGCAATGAGGACTACGCGCTCAGGGTAACCGGGGACAGTATGATCGATGCCATGATTTTAGAGGGCGATATCGTGATTATGCGCCCAATTAAGGATCCTCAGTCTGTGCGAGAAGGCACTATCGTTGCCGCTAGGGTTGACAGTGGCACAACCCTCAAAGCCTTTTATCGCAAGGGCAATCAGGTACAGCTCAAGCCCGCTAATCCTAACTATCCGGTCATGGAATATGCCGCCGATAGGGTTGATCTGCAGGGGCGACTGATCGCAGTTTGGCGTGGAGTTGACCCAGAGCTCAGTGTTTGATGGCAATGGCCAGAATGTTGATTTTCAAAACAGCTCCGTCCTCCCCAGGCAATTAATGGCCCCGAAGCGCCCTAAACTGAGAGGGTACTCCATGGCTAGTCCCTGCCTCAAGGGCTTAGGGTTACGTCGGTTCTGACGGTTGCACGGATGAAGTTTCGGACCTTTATTGTTCCCCTTGCCATTGTTGCCGGTTTAATCCTGGTGCTGGGTTTAGGGCTGCTGGGTGGGTTTGCGCTACGTAATCCCCTGTATCTATTGGATCGGGGTGGACAAGCCTTGCCAGAGGCCTTGGTTTTTGTCCCTCAACAATCACCGATAGTCCTGTCAGTTCTGGCCCGACCCGACCGATTTGGCCAGCTTTGGCAGTACCTGGCCCCGCCCCAGCGACGCCACCAAATTCAAGCGGATATCACTCAACTGGAGCAAGCTCTCCTTGCAGATACTGGCTTGTCCTACCGTCGCGATATTCAACCCTGGCTGGGTGAAGAAATTACCGCTGCCGTGGTTTCCCCCGATGTTGACCAGGACCCAACCAACGGGGTAACCCCCGGTTATTTAGTGGTCCTTTCCTGTCGGGATAGTCAAACCGCTCGATCAACCCTGGAACTGTTTTGGCAAAATCGCGCCCTGGCTGGGGCACCCCTCACCTTTGAGGATAGGGCCGGTAGTCGCCTGATCTATGCTCAGGATTTAGGCTCAGGGGATAGCCGTGGCAATCGCCGCTCTAACTTTCAGCAGTTATCCACGGCCCTAGTAGCCAACCACTTTGTGTTGGTGGCCAACCACCCGGAAGTACTGCGTCAGGCCCTAACCGCGGCTCAGACCGAGGATGGCCATTTGAGTGCATCGCCTCGCTACAGGACCGCCCTCAAGGCCCTCCCCCCTCGTCGAGTAGGGCTTTTAGCCTTGAACCTACCGGCGACCAACCACTGGCTAGGGGGCAACCTTGGGGATGGGGATGGATTCCCCCTACTGGGCGACCTAGATAGCCCTGAACCAGGGGTGGATTGGGGGTTGATCTCCTTTACCCTCGACCGCCAGGGGATCATGGCCGATGCGGCCTGGATCGCAGCCCTCGGCCATCGCCTTCAGCCCCACCAGGACCGTTTTGAGGATTGGTATAGCCTCGCGCGATTCTTGCCCACCCAACTTGCCTTTGCTGCCCTGGGTCAGAATTGGGCTGACCTGCGCCAGACCCTCCAGCCTTTTTTAACCCTGTTAGATCGCCCCAACTTTACCCAACTCACTCCCCTGCCCTTAGATGGGGCCTTTGGCCGTGGGGCAACCCAGCAGTTGCTAGCTGGCCTGGATCAACCCTTTAGTCTAGGACTTGCGCTCTCGACACCCACTTCACCGCCGCACTGGTTGCTCGTCACTCCGCTCAGCGATCCCCTGGCAGCAACGGTGGCATCCCTGGATGACTTAGCCCAAGCTAAGGGGTTGGGAGTCGCGCCGGTCACTATTTTTAATCACCCCACCACCGCCTGGACCCGGTTGTCGATCCTCTCCCCAGGCAACCTCTCAGCCAGTACCCCGGCGCCGCAAATTCAGGCCGAGATCACAGGCTTGCATGCCCAGCTAGGTGAACATGTAGTGCTGAGCACTGCTGCAGGGGTGATGGAACAAGCCCTCGGGTCAGCCCAGGCAGCGCCCGCTCCCTCGAGCTGGACCCAACAATTAGATCGGTTCAAGCAACCTAGCCAGGCCTACCTGCATGTGGATTGGCCGCAACTGCAAGACGCCTTACAGCAACAAGTCCCCCAGTTTCGGCTGTGGGAAACGATTGCTCGCCCCCTCCTCAAGCATCTGCGGCAAATTACCGTGGCCCAGTACCGCCAAACCGACCAGGTTCAAACCATGGGCTTATTTTTGCACCTGGGCAATCCGGAATGAGAACTGGCTCAAACCAGGTCATCCAGGATATTCTGACCAGCCTGGTCACCGAGACACCGGTCACCCCTGGCCAGTGGCAGGCCTTAATTGATTGGGAGTTGGGCGATCGCCGTCGGGCCCAGGCCTGGGGCATCACCCCAGGGAATGTGGTCGATCAACTCCAGAACCGCCTAACCTGGCTGAAACAGGTGGCTCCTCAGCACCCTAACCTGCCATTGCCCCAGGCCTCTATCACCCCTTACCTGATCATGTACTGGCAGTTGTGGCTCCCCTTCGCCATGATCTTGGTACAGGCTCGATTACAAAGGCCAACTCCCCTGATTCAGGGCATTTTAGGGGGGCAGGGCACGGGAAAAACAACCCTGACCCAAATTTTGCGCCAAATTTTGGCCCTCCGGGGCTATCACGCCGTGGCCCTTTCCCTGGACGACCTATACAAAACCTACGCAGAACGCTGCCAATTGCGCCAGGCAGATCCACGACTGCGGTGGCGCGGACCACCGGGAACCCACGATATTCCATTGGGGATAGCTACCCTAGAGCGTCTGGCAACCGCTCAACCGGGAGATTGGCTGGACATTCCTCGATTTGATAAGTCTCTTTGGGGCGGCGAGGGAGATAGAGTAGCGCCCGAGCGGGTGCAGGGGGTGGATATGGTGCTGTTTGAAGGATGGTTTGTGGGGGTACGCCCCATTGCCGATGCAGAGTTTGATCGGGCTCCGGCTCCTATCCAGACCGAACCGGATCGACAATTTGCCCGCGACATGAATCGCCAATTGCAAGCTTACCTACCCCTTTGGGAACGGCTCCACCAGTTGATGATCCTCACCCCCGAGGATTACCGCATTAGTCAGCTATGGCGCCGGCAGGCTGAGCAACGGATGCAGGCTAGCGGCAAACCAGGTATGTCCCCTGGTGAGATTGACCAGTTTGTAGAATATTTTTGGCGAGCTCTTCACCCCGATCTATTCATTGCACCGCTGAAACACAATCCAAGATATGTGAATTTGGTGGTAGAAATGAACCTTGATCGGACTCCCAGGGCGATTTATTGCCCGGATTAATGGGTACTATCTTAGCAATTAGGAATAATAGTGGTTAGTTTTGGGTTATTTTGAGGAGCAGGTTAAGCGTATGGCACCCAATGTTCAGGTCATGGCTCCCGCGGGGATCTTAGACAGTACAAAAGCAGAGGAATTTCGCCAAACTGTGGATCAAATGCTCGCCCATGGGGCAGATATTATTCTGATTGATTTGCAAAATATTACCTTTATTGATAGCTCTGGACTGGGAACTTTGGTAGTACTCCTTAAAAAGGTTCGGAGCTTTGACCGAAGACTTTGCATCTGCTCGATTAATGACCAGGTTCGCATGCTGTTTGAATTGACTAGCATGGATCGGGTCTTTGAAACCTACGACAATCGACAGGATTTTGAGCAGTCCGTTCTGGGCTAGGACAGGCGGCCCCATCCTCCACAGTCAGCCTTCCAGGGGCTGTGACCCCAGCCGATGGGGGCTTCTGGTCCACTGGCGGTAGCCCCACCCGTCACCGCTGACCTTACTCCAGGTCTAGGTATGCACTGCTACACCAACCCTTTGCCAAACTCTGGTGGCCAATTCGACCCAGAGGCTGTGAAGTAGGTGGGTGCCATTCAATAGAAGATGCGAAGTTGAGACCATGGTACAAATCCTAGGGAAGGACGGACAGAACGGGCAGCATGGCTGAGGTAATCCCAACGGTTGTGGCAGAGGTGCAGGGCTATTACCAGCGCATGGAGGCCCTGTTGCTCTATCGCGGCGTATTTGATCACCCCATTGGGCAAGCCTTCCGCACCTTACTAGAAGCTCTACAAAGCGAGTCCACCACGGCTGCGCTACGGGCTTACAGCGATTGGTTTCAAGCCTTGGCGGAGGCCAGGGAAACCTGGGCCAGCTACCTACAACGGCAGATTGCCTACGCCGACAATGCCTTTAGCCAAGCAGTACAAACCCTGGAGTTAAAGCACCTGCCCCCAGCCCTGGTGCAGGCGGCGACCCAGGATTTAGCTCTGCTGCAGCAATTCCATGCCTTGGAGACCGCCCAGGTGGCGGCCTGGGTTCAGGTGGTGGGGGATTTAGCCCATGCGCCCATTCCCTGGAGTATGGGCAATCCACCGCCGGTACCCTGGACCTGGGAGGCTGCTACCCCCTGGACCAGTATCCTGCCTGCTCTGGCCCAGCATTACCGTCAGCAGGGGGTGGGCCGGTTAGCCCAGTATCGGGTATTTACTTGGCAGGCCGGTGATTTGCAGGGCATTGCTCACCCTGACCCTGTTCGATTGGATCAACTGACCGCCTACGATCACCCCCGGCAGCAGTTAATCCAAAATACCCTAGCCCTGCTGCAGGGCTATCCGGCTCTGAACGTGTTGCTCTACGGCAGCCGAGGGACCGGCAAGTCATCCCTGGTGAAGGCCCTGCTGAATGAGTATGCCCCCCAGGGGTTGCGGTTGGTGGAAGTAGCCAAGGCGGAGTTAGTTGCCCTGCCCCAGATTATGGAACGGTTACGCGCCGCCCCCCAAAAGTTCATCATTTTTGTGGATGACCTCTCCTTTGAGGAGGATGACGACGCCTTTAAGGCCCTTAAGGTGGTGCTGGAGGGTAGCGTTACCGCTCGCCCCCAAAATGTGGTGGTCTATGCGACCTCAAACCGGCGCCATCTGGTGCGGGAGTATTTTAGCGATCG
>DVEE01000534.1 GCA_015295885.1 Leptolyngbyaceae cyanobacterium M65_K2018_010 | reverse complement strand
GTTGCCCAAAGAATACCGCAGATTGTCCAGTTCAGACCGGCGATTTCCCGCCGCCGGTCGCTGCAGGGGCGCCGAGGCAGCCCAGCTTCCCTAGCCGGCAGTGGGGCTGGGCTGGGCCGCCGCCAGAGGAGCCACGGCAGCCTCGGGGCCCAGGAGGGAAATACAGGGTTGATGGAAGAACTCCTGGGCAACGGCTTCCGCATCTAGAACGGTGACTCCCGCCACCATATCTGGGAATTCCTGATCGAATTCCACCCCCAGACCTAAAATTTCGTACCAGCCCAGCAGTTGAGCGAGCTGAGCATTGGTTTGTTTACCCAGGGCGTACTGGCCCAAGAGCTTATTTTTAGCCGCCTGCAGTTCATCCTCGGTGAGCAGGGTGTCCTTCAGCCGTTCAACCTCGTGGCGCAGACCGGCCAGGGCTACGGCGGCATTGTCTGGGGCTGTGCCCATGTAGGCGACAAACTGGGACAGCCCCAGACGGGTAGGATAAAAGGCCGATACATCGTAGGCCAAGCCGCGTTTCTCCCGCAGTTCTACGAAGAGGCGGCTAGACAAACCGTTACCCAGGTAGGTGTTGACCACCTTGAGGGCGGCGTAGGCGGGGTGTTTGACCGGAGCCGCTGGGTAGCCCACCATGACAATCGCCTGATTGGTCTCCTGGGCGGCCAGGGCACAGGTATGGGCAGGATTCACCACGGGGAAGGTGACCTCGGGCCGGGCCGACTCAGGCCTGCCCCAATCTCCCAGGCGGCGCTGCACCTGCTCTACGGCCGCCTCTACACTGATGCGCCCAACGATAGACACCACCAGGTTATCGGGGCGAAAATGCCGCTGGTGAAAGGCGAATAGTTGCGCCTGATCCAGGTTGGCCAGGCTGGCTTCGGTGCCGATAGCCGGTAGAGCGTAGGGGTGGGGGCCGTACATATCCTGGCGCAGTTGGTTGAAGGCAACGGTGAAGGGCTGTTCCTGCATGGAACGAATTTGTTGTAGGGTCAGCCGTTGCTCCAGGTCAATCTCGGCAGCCGGAAAACTGGGATCACGCAGCAGGGAAACCGCCAGACTAAAAATCGCCTCAAAGTCGGCGGAGACGGTTTTGAGGCTGACCACGCTGTAGTCGGGGGCGGCATCGGTGCTAAGGCTGGCCCCCACCGATTCCACCCTTTCGGCAATTTCCAGGGAAGACAGGGTGGTTGTGCCCTTGGTCAGCAGGCCCATTAAAAAGCTGACTAGCCCGGCGTTTTGTGGGGTTTCAAAGGCACTGCCCGTGCGGATGAAGAGACGGGCTGAGATGATATCTGCTACGGGGTTTTCTAGCACCAAAACAGTGATGCCATTGGCCAGAACGGTGCGATGAAGACGCGGGGCATGGAGGAGAAAAGCAGTCACAGGCAGTCCGTAAATCTAGAACAGGAGGAGTCAAGGTAACGATCGTCGGCGCGGTTAAAACCCGCTTAAGCTGGGCGCAGGATGGTGGAGACGTAGTGCAAGGGAGTCAGGTATTGACGCACTAACTGGCGTAGTTCCTGTTCCTGGAAATTTTGCAGGGTGGGAATGTAGGTGAAGCAGCGATCGGGGGTGGTCAGAGTGCCATAGTAACCGTACAGACCCGCGATCTGCCCAGGGGCTTCAGTGGAAAAGGCGTAGTCGTTACAGAGTAAGCGCTTAGCCCGCTCTAGTTCGGCGGTGGGGATGGGAGTGGTGGCTAGTTGGCTGAGGCGATCGCAGATAATCGCTTCCACCCGGTCGATGTGCTGGCTGTCTAACCAGGCCTGAATGGTAAACAGACTACAGTCCTGTTGCAGGGAAAAACTCGCCACAATGTCCTGAACCAGTTGGCGCTCTTCCCGCAGTTCCCTCACCAGCCGCGAACTGCGCCCCTGGGCGAGGAGGGCAGACAGTAGGTCTAACCCGTAGGCGGTAGTCAGGTCTTCCACGCCTGGGCCGAGCCAGGCCATGGAGAGGCGAGCCTGCTCGAGGCGGGGCAAGCTCAAAATTTGTCGATGTACGCCCTGGGTGTGAGGCGGTTTGGCCACGGCGGCGGTAGGGCAGGCGGGGCGGGGTGGAAAGGCTCGAAAGGCATGGCGCACCATTTCAACGGTGGGCTCTAGGGGGATGCCCCCGGTAATGACCACGGTCATATTTTCCGGTTGGTAGTGGGCCTGGTGGAAACAGCGCATTTCCTCCGGCGATCGCTGCTGCAAAATAGCCTCAGTGCCTAAAACCGGTCGTCCGTAGGGGTGATTTTGGTACACCTGCTCGGCCATGGCCTGAAATCCGACCCAGTCGGGATCATCCTGGGCTTGCCGGATTTCTTCCAACACCACCTGCCGCTCTCGCACAAACTCATCGGCGGGAATCGCCGCATGGAGCAACAAATCCCCTAGGTAAGGGAGGGTAGAGGGCAACATATCGGCGGCGATAGTGATAAAAAAATGGGCATAGTCATGGCTGGTGGCCGCATTGGTCATGCCCCCCTGGGTCTCAATGGCATAGTCAAAGACGCCCGGTGGCAGTTGATCGGTGCCTTTGAAAATCATGTGTTCTAAAAAGTGGGCCATGCCAGCCCATTCGGCAGGTTCTGCCAGAGCCCCAGCCCGCACCCAAACATCCGCAACCACCACCGGGGTAGCGGCAATTTCCTGGTGGATGAGGGTTAACCCGTTCTCCAACGTCACTACACTGGCTGGAAAATCGACCCCACTCAACCGGCTAATCCCTCGTAATGCTCAAAGATGGACGGACTCTGTCGTTTATCGAAAGGCCCTGACTTCAACTTTCCCTGGCCAGGTACCCAATCCCCTGATTGTGGCGCAGGGCTTTGACCCCGTGGCGAAAACGTAAGCAAAGGCAGACTCTATGAAACGAAAATTTGTTGCTCTTTAATTTTAGCGTCTAGAGCCGCAGCCGGGGAGAGCTAGGCACCCAGGGGCGAGTTGGGGCTTGGTTGGGGGGCTACTTCCCTAGGGGCCCTGCACCAGGTCACGGATGAGGGGCAGTTTGGTGCGAATGTACTGACTAAGTTGATCGGTTTCGGTCTGATTAATCGGTCGCTGCACCATAAATTGTTCCAGCAACCAGTGGACTAGGCCGTTGTCGTCTAAAGCCAGCACTTGACTGCTTTGAGATCGATCTACCAAAGTCCACAGGTGGCGGAGAAGCTGAGGGTTCATGGCAGTGCTTAAGAATTTCTTTAGATTTATACTAGGGCACCCTCCTGGGGATGTACAGCCGTAGGCAGGGATTATTCATGTTTCTGCCGATTCCTTAACGAAAGGGAGAGTAACCCCTCATGGCCGGGGATGTGTGCGATGCGATGCCTAGTTCTCAAAGGGATTCTCCCAAGCCCTGGACCCAATCTTGGCCCAGCTGAATGGTGATGTCGGAGTTTAAGGCCCCGGTACTTTCTACCCGGGCTTCGCCGATGCCTAGGAAGCGCTGCACAATTTCTGCTGTCTCCATATCGCCCCGTTGGGCGACAATGCGGCTAATGGCCATGGGTTCAGTCAGGGGCTTATCTACGTAAAGGTTGGTGTACCCGCTCTCCCGCAGACTTTTCATCAGGGCCTTAACCGCTACGGGGTTATCGGTGCTGTCTTGAATGGCAACCCGTACCCGGCTGGGATTCGTATTGGCACTCACCCGTTGGGCACCTGAACCAAAGTACTGGTTGACTAGGGTGTCGATTTCACCGTAGTTGGGCAGCCAGTAGCTGAGGTGATAGTCGCGGGGGTTGCTAAAGGTTCCCGGTAACAGCAGCATTTGAACGTTGGAACGATTCACTTGGGTGGCATAGCCGACCAGGGCGAGCAGCTCTTCAATGGAGAGATTCGTATCCACATTGGACTGAATCACCGACAGGATTTTGGGCAAACGGGCGATGGTGGCCGGATTCAGGGTCTGTTCGACCACGGCGCGCATGAACATCTGCTGTCGCTGAATGCGCCCAATGTCGCCCTTAGCATCGTAGCGAAAGCGGAGAAACTGAAGTGCCTGGTTGCCGTTGAGCTTTTGCTCCCCGGCCTTGAGGTTGATGTACAGGTGTTGGCTATCATCCTGATATTTCATATCCTTCGGCACATACACCGTAACGCCGCCCAGGGCATCAATCAGCTTTTCTACCCCCTGGACATTGATGCGCACATAGCGATCGATGGCTACTCCCCCCAGTAAATCGCTGATGGATTCTGCGGAGAGAGCTGGACCACCATCTCGATTGGCCTCGTTGAGCTTGGTCAGCCGACCCCGCACATAGGTACGGGTATCTCGCGGCAGCGAGAGAACGACCAACTGCTCGGTTTGAGGATTGAACCGCAGCAACAGCATGGAATCTGATAAGCCGTCAAAGGAATTCACCAAAGCGTGATAGCCGAGGTTTTGCAGTTCGGGCGGCACCTCATCGACATCGGAGGTGAGGACTTTAACGCCCATCACCAAGATGTTGACCGGGCGGGTTAGCCGAGGCAGGCGCAGATTGCCCCCGGCCAAAATCGGATCATCCTGGCGAAAAACATTGGCATCGTTGGCACTGAGCTGTTGCTGCTGTAACGGTGTGGCAGAGAGGGAAAAGGCCAACAGGGCACCGGCGGTAGCCGATACGCTGGCAACCCCTGCCAAGACGATGCCCAACCCCAATAGGCGAGGTAGCCGCCAGGGGGAGGCTTTGCGGGCCCTAGGTGGCTTGGACCAGGTCTGCGGTACCTGAGGATGCACTGGTACTCGATAGACGTTGGGATTGTTGGGTTTGCGGGGAGACACTAGGGACCTCAGCCTCAGATAGCAGTAGAATTCAGCGAATTATAGGCCAAATTTGAATCCTGGCTCATTCTAATGGCTACTGAAACATTTGCTTCAAACCGGGGTGCTGGGGGGCAGGGGCAGTCTGGGCTAAACGGACCTTCGGCAGTTCTAGGGTAGGCGATCGCTGAGTTGACTAAACCCAGGCAGTTTGACCGACTTACCCTGCAACAAGCGCACCATCAATCCCAGGTTGGTCAGGGTATAGCCCGTGGTGACCAACATATTCGTAACCAGCAGCCGCAAGGACAAGCTCGGCGATAGGTGACTACCCGTATTGAGTAAGGTATAGACCACCACCCAACTGAGGGCCAGGGTGACCACTAACCGGCTGACGGACTGTTCCTGACGACTGCCCTGTTTTTGCCAGAGGCTATAGAG
>DVEE01000366.1 GCA_015295885.1 Leptolyngbyaceae cyanobacterium M65_K2018_010 | reverse complement strand
TTGGGTGATTTCTCCTAGGCCGTCTCGGGTCGTTCCCTGGATCACTACCAGGCGTTGATGGGGCGCTAGCTTGGGAAGCCATTGACTCATGCCTGGGATCTGGCCATCGACTATCACCAGTTCTGAAATGGTCGGGTTGGCGGCCCAAAGCATGACCGCAACGACTAGCCCTGCCAGGCCCGCCCCCACCAGGCCCCTGGCTAGTTTCCCTAAAGGGAGCCAGCCAGCAGTTTTTGGTGGGTTAATCAGAGCCTGGACCATAATATTCACCCAGTCGATGTGCCGAGTCCCATTTTCCATGTCTCAGCCTACGACCTTCGGCATCGGTTGCCAACGGCCTCACAGATTCATCCCCCCTAACGGGCTGATATTTGTATGATGGGGGTACGCTCGCGGTAGGGATGAAGGGTTTCATCACCTGGCCCTTGACCCTTACCGATGTTTCACCGTTGCTCTGTGACCCTATCTTCCTCCCCCCCTATTCGTCGCGGTAAATCGCTCTACGAGCAGGTTTATCAAGCCCTGCGGTCTGCCATTTTGACCGGCCAACTGGCACCGGGCGATCGCCTGGTGGAAACCCAACTGGCAGAATGGCTCCAGGTCAGTCGCACCCCCCTGCGAGAAGCCCTCCGCCAACTCCAGCAGGAAGGGCTGGCCACCGCAGACGTTAGCGGTGGGCTGCGGGTCACCACCATTACCGCTGCCGATGCCGCAGAACTCTACGATTGCCGCCAGGCCCTGGAGTGTTTAGCCGTGGTTGGGGCCTGTGCCCAGGCTACCCCAGAGCAGTTGCAGCGCATTGAGGCCTGCGTCCACCGCGCCGATGCCCTGAGGATAGAAACCCGTGGGGCGGCAGCGGAGGCCCTGCCGGTGTCGCCGCAACAGTTGCTAGATGTGGACTACCAATTCCATCATCTCATTGCCGAAAGCTCAGGCAACCGGCGACTCGTCACGTTGTTAGACGGGCTCTTTGATGCCATGGCCTTGCTGCGAATTCAAACCCTCAAGCAAAACCCAGAGGTTTTGGATATTCGGTTAGAACACCGTCAGATCTATCAGGCGATTCTGACCCGGGACCCTGATTTAGCCACGGCGGCAATTAAAGGGCACCTGATGGCTAGCAAAGCCCGGGTGGTGCAAGAAATCGAAGCCTACCAACCCCTCGCCAGTCGGGGAGTATAGGTTCTAGCAGGAAAAAACCGAGAGCAAACATACCGTGCTGCAGTTTCAACCCGAGGGATTTATTCAACAGGGGCTGGCGACCAATTTAGGAGTGATCGCCTACTATACCCACCCCGCCCCCGATCCATCCCCCCATCGTCCCACCCTGGTGTTTCTGCACAGCCTGGGAGGTGGCTCTTCGGCCTTTGAGTGGTCCAAGGTTTACGGGGCCTTTGGGCTCACCCATCGCGTCATTGCCCCTGATTTGTTGGGGTGGGGGCAATCGACCCATCCGGTTCGGACTTACCAGGTCAGCGACTACTTCTACCAAATTACCCACTTGCTAGAAGCTTTAGGAGAACCGCCGACCTGGGTGGCGGCCACCTCCCTAACCGCTGGCGTGGTAATTCGCCTGGCCATTCAACGGCCGGATTTATTCAGGGGGCTGTTTTTGGTGTCTCCCTCTGGCAACAGTGACTTTGGGCGAGACTACAGCCTTAGCTTACCGGCTTGGCTAGCCAGAACCCCTGGCCTAGATACCTGGCTGTATCGCCTAGGGGCGGCGAACGAAATCGCGGTGCGATTGTTTCTGGCCCAGGTGTTATTGGCCGATGCCCGTCGCCTGACCCCAGACATGGTGCAAGCCTACCTGACCTGCACCCAACAGCCCAATGCCCGGTACGCCGCTTTGGCTTCCCTCAGTGGGGCGATTAGCTTCGACCTGGCCCGTTACCTGCCCCAGTTACGCACCCCGACGGTGTTTGTCCTGGGAGCGAAATCCAACTTTACCCCACCTACGGTAGTGCGACGACTGGCCAGTTTGAACCCGAGTGCCATTCATAGCATCCATGAGGTGCCCGATGCCGGGGTCCTACCCCACCTGGAGCAACCTGACATGGTGATTGATTTGCTCAAACACCTGATCTGAAACCAGCCCCCAATATTTCCTGGCTGCTATGAAAAGAAATGTATAGGCCCTACAAGTCCCGAAAATCAGAAGCTTTGAGGGTTCAAACTAATTTATTCCGCCCCGAAATTAGCCCTGTATTAACTATTTTTGCATTCCCTCAGTTTGAGTTGAACTGGCTGTATATTGAATGTGGAGCTGATGAGGCTCCCCTGGCAGATAAAACAGCCAATTGTCCACACACAAGAAGGAGTGAATGCGCTGTTAATTGCACATCTGTCTCGCTTAACCGGCAACACCCAAGCTCACATTCAATACTTCCTAAATTAGATTAAGGGAGCGGTGCGAAACCCTTGTCTCTCTCCTGGATAGGATGAAAAGGCAATGAGTTTCCCTCCATGAAGGCTCAAACAATGCTAGGAAGTTCCTTGGAAGAGAGGTTGGGTGTTGTTCTGTTTAAACGGCTTTCTGATCGAACCCAGGCTTTTGCACCTATCCAGATCCGGTAATCGGCACTCATCCTACAACTCCTACAACTACTCCTACAACTAGGAACCCCTTCAGGAGCTGCTGGTGTCGAAGTCTGGGGGGCAAAAATTTTCCCTTTCACCTTAGGTGGCCCCATGGGCAAGCCAACCAGGCTAGCCAAAACCTGGTTTCCTGCCTATGATCAGGGCGTAGCGTGGTAGCTCTGTGGCCCCATGGATATGGATTTGCACCTGTTTGAAAGCCTTGGCCTTGGGTTGGGGCTTGGTCTTGCGGCAGGGTTTCGAGTGGTAGTGCCCTTTTGGGTCCTCAGTGTAGCGGCCCGCTTGGGCCATGTTCCCCTAGCGGAGAATATGCAATGGCTGGACAGTTATACGGCTTTGCTGGCTCTCTCGATTGCCCTGGTGGTCGAACTTTTGGCCTATTCCATTCCCTGGCTAGACAATGTGATGGATGCGGTGGCCTTTCCCCTGGCGGCCATCGCCGGTACGTTGCTGATGGCCCTGGCGGCTAATCAGCTTGACCCTCTAGCCCAGTGGAGTCTAGCGATTGTCGCCGGGGGAGGTGCCGCGGCGACGGTGAAAGGAGTACATGGGTTGACACGCTTCCTGTCCACGGCGACCTCCGGGGGATTGACCAATTTTCTGGTGGCGATCGCCGAACTGCTGGGAGCGGTTCTATTTTCAGTGCTTTCCCTGGTGGCGCCCCTCTTGGTCCTGTTGGCCGGGTTGCTAGGGTTGGCCGGGCTGGGGTGGTTTATCTTCAGAACCTTCAACCGTCCCCCCAAGCCCACCTCAGAAGCCCAGTAGCCCCCGCGGTTCAGTCCAGACTTGGGGTTTGGATCATCCCTGGCCCAGTTCCTGAGCTAGCTGCGGGGGAACTCCTGAACAGGGTAAGATCTGACCTGGTTCGAGTCACTGAGAGGATAGACCCCTGAAAACCCGCGTTATTATTGTCCGCCACGGGCAAAGCACCTACAACCATCTCAAATTGATTCAAGGGCACTGCGATGAGTCAGAATTGACCCCCCAAGGCCAGGCTGAGGCCTTGCAAGTGGCTCAGGCCTTAGCCGGAATTCCCTTTGATGGGGTGTGGTCTAGCCCGTTGAAGCGGGCCCGTAAAACGGCGGAGATCATCACCTGTGAATTGCAGCGGGCCCTTCCCACCCTCCCTGAACCGACCTACACGGACGATCTGAAGGAAATTAGCCTGCCCCTCTGGGAAGGCATAGCCTTTACCGAAGCGGAGGCCCGCTATCCCGAGGCCTACCGCCAATGGCGTCAGGATCCCGTCAATTTTGTCATGGCGATTCCCAAACCTGGTCAGGCGGAGGGCCAGACCGAGGATTTCTACCCAATTCGATCCCTCTATCAACAGGCGACCCGGTTTTGGCAAACCCTCCTGGCCAGCCATGCCGGTCAGACCCTGTTGGTGGTGGCCCACAGTGCCATCAACCGGGCCCTGATTAGCACCGCCATTGGTCTGGGGCCAGAGTACTTTAACCAGCTCAACCAGGCCAACTGCGGCATTACTGTGCTGAACTTTGCCAACGGCTGGAATAGCCCGGTCCAAGTGGAGGCCATGAACCTGACCAGTCACCTGGGCGCCCCCCTGCCAGAGATGCGGCGGGGGCATAGGGGCCCCCGCATGCTGCTGGTGCGCCACGGAGAAACGGAATGGAATCGGCAGGGCCGCTTTCAGGGGCAGATTGATGTGCCTCTGAATGACACCGGCCGCGCCCAGGGAGAAAAGGCGGCGGATTTTCTTAAGGCCGTGCCCATTGACGCGGCCTACACCAGCTTTATGGCCAGGCCCCGGGAAACCGCAGAGATTATTCTCAAGCACCACCCCGGGCTCAGGTTGCAGACGGTGGAGGACTTGCGAGAAATCAGCCACGGTGAATGGGAAGGGCTGTATGAGCAGGATATAGAAAATTCCTATCCCGGTATGCTGGACCAGTGGCAAACCGCCCCCGCCACGGTGCAGATGCCGGGGGGCGAGAACCTAGAACAGGTATGGCACCGCTCGGTGATGGCCTGGAAGCAAATTGTGGCCGCCCACAGTGATCGGGATCGGGTGCAAACGGTGCTCGTGGTGGCCCATGATGCGGTGAACAAGGCCCTGCTCTGTCACGTGCTGGGCTTGGGGCCAGAGGCTTTCTGGCGGTTTAAGCAGGGTAACGGAGCGGTCAGTGTGGTTGACTACCCCAACGGTTTGGAGAGTCCACCGGTGCTGACCACGGCCAACATTACCATTCACCTGTCGGGGAGCGTCCTGGATAAAACCGCCGCGGGGGCCCTGTGACCACAGCCCAGCTGATCCAGCAGGTGCGGGTGCTGGATGCGGTAACCCAGACTGACCAGGTGGCCGATGTGTGGGTGCAGGAGGGAGTCGTGGCGGCGATCGCACCCCACGGGGTGGAGGTGCCTCCGCACACCGAGGTGATCGCCGGCCAAGGGCGGATTCTGATACCCGGTCTGGTGGATCTCTACAGCCAGTCTGGAGAACCCGGCCATGAGGACCGGGAAACCCTGGCTTCTCTGCTGCGGGCGGCCCAAGCGGGCGGCGTGACCCGCCTGGGGATTTTGCCCACCACCGCCCCGGCCCTTGACCAGCCGGCCCTGGTGGAAC
>DVEE01000136.1 GCA_015295885.1 Leptolyngbyaceae cyanobacterium M65_K2018_010 | reverse complement strand
AAGTCAGAGTAGACCAGCTCCACGCCGGTGAAGTAGGCTATTTGGCGGCTTCCATTAAGGCCGTAGAAGATGCCCGGGTTGGCGACACCATCACCCTGGTGCAGGCCCCCGCCGAAGAGCCCCTACCCGGCTATGTGGAAGCCAAACCCATGGTGTTCTGTGGTCTCTTTCCCACCGTTTCTGACCAGTTTGAGGAACTGCGGGAAGCCCTTGAAAAGCTGCGGCTCAGCGATGCGGCTCTGAAGTTTGAACCGGAAACCTCCAGCGCTATGGGGTTTGGCTTTCGCTGTGGGTTCCTGGGGCTTTTACACATGGAAATCGTCCAGGAACGGTTAGAGCGGGAATATAACCTGGATCTGATCACCACCGCCCCATCGGTGATTTATCGCGTCACCACCCTGCAAGGGGAAGTACTGGAAGTCGATAACCCCAGTACCCTGCCCGACCCCCAGGTGCGAGAGAAAATCGAGGAGCCCTACGTACAACTCGACATTATTACCCCCGAGGAATATGTCGGGGCCTTGATGGAACTTTGCCAGTCTCGTCGAGGCGACTTCAAGGATATGAAGTACCTCACCCAGGGGCGTACAACTCTGATTTACGAAGTCCCCCTGGCAGAGGTGGTCACTGACTTTTTCGACCAACTGAAGTCGCGCACTAAGGGCTACGCCAGCATGGAGTACCACCTGATTGGGTACCGGGCTAACCCCCTAGTTCGCTTGGATGTGCTGATTAATGGGGATCGGGTTGATTCCCTTGCCTCCATCGTCCATCGCGATAAAGCCTATTACGTGGGCAAGGCTCTGGTGGAAAAGCTCAAGGAACTGATTCCCCGCCACCAGTTTAAGATCCCTATCCAGGCGGCGATTGGTAGCCGGGTCATTGCCAGTGAGAGTATCCCAGCCCTGCGCAAGGATGTGTTGGCCAAATGCTACGGGGGAGACATCTCCCGCAAGAAAAAGCTGCTCCAAAAGCAGGCTAAGGGCAAAAAGCGGCTGAAGGCGATCGGTACCGTCGATGTTCCCCAGGAAGCCTTTATGGCCGTCCTCAAGCTATCCTGACGCCCCCTCACTGGCCGGTCCTGCCCATGGGGATGGTTAGACCCAGCCGCCAAAACTCTGGGTGCCTGGCATCGGCGGTGGTCCCCCTCAACTTGGAACGCCACAGCAAAGATCCATACCCAGTACCCAGAGTGAAAGTTGTGTGAATTCCACTCTAGCCACAGATCAATCCTGTGAAGAAGTGATACATTGCCCATAAATGTTCTGTTACAAGAACGTTCTGCTACAAGCTTCCCTGGCGCAATCGGCAAGGAAACTTCTTAGCCCTGGCCAGGTGTTATTCCAGTTTCCTGGATGTTTTCCTGGATGTTGGAGCAGCTTAACCCA
Source organism: Leptolyngbyaceae cyanobacterium M65_K2018_010 (assembly GCA_015295885.1). Classification (GTDB taxonomy): domain Bacteria; phylum Cyanobacteriota; class Cyanobacteriia; order Phormidesmidales; family Phormidesmidaceae; genus Nodosilinea. The sequence continues at coordinate 3,825 of DVEE01000136.1, read as the reverse complement.
TAGGATTTCTTAGGTATATTGATCTATGAGAATACTGGTAACCGGTGGTGCAGGGTTTATTGGGTCGCACCTGATTGACCGACTTATGTTAGAGGGCCATGAAGTGATCTGTCTGGATAACTTTTACACTGGCCATAAACGAAATATCCTGCAATGGCTTGATAATCCCTACTTTGAGTTAATCCGCCACGATGTCACGGAACCTATCCGTCTCGAAGTAGACCAAATTTATCACCTGGCTTGCCCTGCCTCACCGGTACACTACCAGTACAATCCGGTCAAAACCATTAAAACCAATGTCATGGGCACCCTGAATATGTTGGGCTTGGCCAAGCGGGTTAAAGCTCGCTTTCTGCTCGCCTCCACGTCAGAGGTCTATGGTGATCCTGAGGTGCATCCTCAATCGGAGGACTATCGGGGCAATGTCAATCCCATTGGCATTCGCAGTTGTTATGACGAGGGTAAACGGGTGGCTGAGACCCTGGCCTTTGACTACCACCGGCAAAACAATGTGGATATTCGGGTAGCTCGCATTTTTAACACCTATGGCCCTCGCATGTTGGAAAACGACGGTCGGGTAGTGAGTAATTTTGTCGTCCAAGCGCTGCGGGGTATTCCCCTCACCGTCTACGGCACTGGGGCCCAAACCCGCAGTTTTTGTTATGTTTCCGACCTGGTAGAAGGCTTAATGCGGCTAATGAATGGGGATTACCTGGGCCCCGTCAATCTTGGTAATCCCAGCGAGTACACCATTCTTGAGTTGGCCCAAACCGTTCAGGCTATGGTCAATCCTGGGGTTGACCTAGTTTATAAGCCCCTGCCTCAGGATGATCCGCAACGGCGTAAACCCGACATCACCCGGGCTCAGACTTTCTTAAATTGGCGTCCTTCCGTTCCCCTGCAGGAGGGGCTGGCTCTCACCATCGAGGATTTTCGCAGCCGCTTGGATCTGGATAGCTTGCAGGCGATGCCCCAGCCTGTCCCCCAGGCCTAGGCCGGACGGTGGTGGGCTTGCTCCAGGGTACATCCATCGCCTGACTGGAAGCCAGGGTTAGAAGATGCCGCTGAGGGTGATGTCCTCGAGTGAGGTCCTTAGCTCCTAGCCTCTTCACTCGCTTCCGGAAGGCATTGATCCGAAACCTTTAAAGACTGCTGTCTCGGTAGGCCTTGGCCTGCCCTGTACCGATGTAAAACCGTACTAATGTAAAGACGAGGGTATTGATAATGCGGGTATGTGTCATTGGAACCGGTTACGTGGGTTTGGTAACTGGTGTTTGTCTGGCCCATATTGGCCACGATGTGATCTGTATCGACGTCAACGAAGAGAAGGTCAAGCTCATGCAGTCGGGGCAATCCCCCATTTTTGAGCCGGGCCTGTCGGAGCTGATGAAGTCGTCCATGGCCGCCGGACATCTACAGTTTTCCACGGATTTGAAGCAGGGTGTTGAGCATGGGGAGATTCTGTTCATCGCGGTGGGCACCCCAGCCCTGCCCAACGGGGAAAGTGATACCCGCTACGTTGAGGCCGTAGCCAGGGGCATTGGCACTCACCTGAATGGTGGGTACAAGGTGATTGTGAACAAATCCACTGTTCCCATTGGCTCTGGGGACTGGGTGCGCATGATTGTGCTCGACGGCGTGGCGGAACGGCAAAAGGTGCCCGTTGCCGCCGGAGATCGGCCATCGATGCCTCACCCTGAGGTGGTGGCGGACTTTGATGTGGTGAGCAATCCCGAGTTCCTACGGGAAGGTTCGGCGATCTATGACACCTTCAATCCCGATCGCATTGTCCTGGGTAGTAATAGTCCACGGGCCATTGGCTTAATGAAGGATCTGTACGCCCCCATCGTTGCCGGTCGCTATCGAGAACAACCTGGCGGCGAACCGGTGCCGGTGCTGGTCACGGATCTCAGTTCGGCGGAAATGGTTAAGTATGCGGCCAACTCATTTCTAGCCACCAAGATTAGCTTCATTAACGAAATTGCCAATATCTGCGATCGCGTGGGAGCTGATATTACCCAGGTAGCCGCTGGCATCGGTCTGGATTCCCGCATTGGCCAGAAGTTTTTGCAAGCGGGTCTGGGTTGGGGCGGCTCCTGCTTTCCCAAGGATGTTTCAGCCCTGATTCACACCGCTGAGGACTACGGTTACGACGCGCAACTGCTTAAGGCGGCCGTGGATGTCAATAGCCGCCAACGCCAAATCACCCTGGAAAAACTGCAGCAGGTTCTGAAAATTCTCAAGGGCAAAACCGTGGGTCTCCTAGGACTCACCTTCAAACCCGATACCGATGACCTGCGTGATGCCCCTTCCCTAATTTTGATTGAGCAGCTCAATCGCCTAGGGGCTAAAGTCAAGGCCTATGACCCGATCGTCTCCCAAAGTGGGCTGCGCCATGGCCTCACGGGGGTGATCGTGGAAAGCGATCCCACCCACTTAGCAGATGGGTGTGATGCCCTGGTACTGGTGACGGATTGGCACCAATTCCTAGACCTCGACTACAGCGCTATGGCTGAGCGCATGAATAGCCCCATTCTGATCGATGGGCGCAATTTCCTGGACCGAGAGGCTCTGGTTCGGGCTGGCTTCCAATACCTGGGTATTGGTCGTTAAAGCCCTCTATGAGAGCACTGGGAAATCCTTTCAGTAAGTAGGTGGTGCCATTAAATAGAAGATGCGGTTGGGGGTGGAGAGGGTGGCCCCCCTGCCTGAGGGCTTCGCCGTGCGCCGCTCAGCCGAAGGGTGCAGCCCCCAAACTCCCTGCTGACAATTCATTAGACTCACCTACTTGGCAATCAGTGAATGTTCGGGTTTTAGCCCAGCAAATCTAGCTGGCGGCAAGGGAGTCTAGTTTCACTTAGGCTCCCTTAGCGCAACCTGATGCGGCCTGTTCAGAACCTACCAGTTAGGAGACGGGGGTTGGGTTTAGGTTGCCCTAAACAGGTCAAAGGGGAAGGGGCCATAGGTTCCCACTAGCTCGGCGACCTCAGGTTCGGAAGCATGAAAGGTGATTAGCACCCCCCGGGAACGGCCACTGTAGTCATCCAGATACCAGGCACCTTTCAGGGTGTTGAACTTGAGGTAAACGGGCCCATTGCGGTCAGGTAGGTCTAAATCAACCGAGACCCCCAAGGCATCCAGGAAGGATTCCATAGCCAGTTTGGCTTCGGTCAGGGAACTGGCACAGATACCCAGGGTTTGGTAATCGGATAGTTCGTTAAATAACCGCAGGTCTTGCTGTACCTGGGCGGTTTCCTCTGAACTGAGCTGGGGTGGCGTGGTTAGGCAGCTAAATTGGCTCAGGCGCTGACGCCTGACACCTAAATCGGCGGCCGCAGGATTGGTGGATACCATGGGAATTCTCAACGATGATTGATAGGGAACTTTGGGATTAATAACCCAAGGCTACCGGCTGAAGGGCCAGAGGTTAAACCAGTATGACCTACCATGTCCGAGTCTTGGACATGCCGTCTAGCGATCGCCCGCGGGAACGGCTGCTCACCTATGGGGCCAAAAGTCTATCCACAGCAGAACTGTTGGCCATTTTACTTGGTACCGGACAAGGGCCCGGTAAACTATCAGCCGTGGGGTTGGGGCAGTTGATTCTGCAAGAACTGGGGCAACACCAACGGGATCCTCTAACCGCCCTTAGGGATGTAACCCCCCACGACCTGACCCAAATATCTGGAGTTGGCCCGGCCAAAGCTACCACTATTCTGGCTGCCCTGGAGTTAGGCAAACGGGTTCTGCAGGCCATTCCCCCAGAGAAGACCATCGTGGACGATCCGGCCATCGCCGCCGCTGCTCTCAGCCATGAACTCATGT
>DVEE01000375.1 GCA_015295885.1 Leptolyngbyaceae cyanobacterium M65_K2018_010 | reverse complement strand
TGCCGTGGTCGCCGACGAACTTATCCATCCAGCCTTTGGTAGATTCAAAGCTTTCGGTCATAAAGGCCAGTTTGCCCTGGCCATCATTACCGGGGATTTCATCCTTCACCCCCCGGAAGGTGGGGTTGTTATCCAAATCCGAGGGGCCCATGCCCTTGATCATATTCAGGGCCTTGGTAGAAAAATCTGCTCCCAGGGGAATGATGCCATCAAAGGACACTAGCGCTGCCATGCGCATCAAGGCCTCGCTGCTGTAATCGTTCAGAGCGGTCAAAAAGTCGCCCAGGCTATTGCCGGGGATACCGCTGATTTTGCAAAAGGCCACCACCTCGGCGACGAGTTTAACCACCAGGTCAATGGTCTGGGCCTTTTCGGGTTTGGGGGTGAGGTTTTTCAGAAAACCTAAAAAGGTATCCTGGCCCAATTGATTGGCTAGGGCCGCCGCTCCCAACAGGCCAGAGGCGGAGTCAACGGTTTCGTAAAGCCAAAGGGCACTCTGGTAACCTTGCTTTTTGTCGTTGAACAGGGCAATCGCCCGCTCCCCAATGGCCTGCACCATCCCCTCATCGGTTTCTCCGGTAACGGTTTTGATGGTGTTGTCAAAGCCAACCAGATTGGTCCACTGGCCAGGCACAAAGGTATCCAGGGTCTTAAGGGCACGTACGGTGAGCCCGCCGGTGGGTAAATGATCAACCAGTTCGTAAATCTTCTTGCTCACAATAAACTCCTTTGGTTTGCCATGATGAATCAACTACCATTGCTGCTGAGTCCTGGTTGCCACACCCCAGGAATGCCGGGGGGGATGGGAGGGTTGCCCGATCCAGAGGTGGCTAGGAAGCGGGTTGGAGACTGGGAGACAGGTTAGGCAACTGAACCCTGGGCAACTTGAACCCAGTTTTAGCCGCCGCCGGGGCCGGCGTACTGCTAGGTACCGGCAATGCGGGCTGGGCAGGAGTTATGGGAGCCTTGGCAGCCTTGGCAGCCGCTTTGCCTGGGGTGACGGCATTGACGGCCCCTTTGAGCTGGGCCAGACCTTTGAGGTCAAACTTTTGCAGCCAGGCCACCCGATCTGCCTTAGTGAAAGAGGGATCGCGGGAAAGCACCTTAACCTGGTAGCGGCCATTGACCAACAGTCCCGTTCCCGTAGTGCCCTGATCTACGGCCGGGTAACCGGCCACGGTTTCGGTGGCGCCACTATACTTAGCCGCCGCCGTTGGCACACTGGTCGTATCGCTAATACTCAACATGGCCAGGGTTTGATCGCCCTTTTGGAGCTTGTATTCCGCAAACCCTTTTTTCTCCTGGTAAGGAATAACCTTATAGTCACCCTGATCACCAGGGAAGAACTGGTTGAAGGTAGCGCCCTTTTCCGCCTTCTTGGCCACCGCTGCCGGTGCCCTAAACCCAGTGGTATCTTTCTGCACCTGGTCGTATTTAGAGGGCGCCGCCGTACAGGAGGTGACTAACAGGACCAGGCAAACCATAACCAGCGCTATTGGCTTGAGCCAGCGACTCTGGGGCCAGCGATGATGAAGCATAGCAATCTCCTAATGCAGGGTAACCGTAGAGAGAAGCCGTGATGAGTTCTGCAACGGCCTGATAACGACCATGCCACGGAAAAATAAGGCTTTGGTAAGCCAAAATATTTGTTAATAAAGCAAAACAGGGGCTAGGGGCAGGGTTGAGCCGTCGGGTTCTAGGGGCGATGTAGGGGACCCGCCCAGCACGGCCCAACCCGGTTTCCCCCAGATGCTAAAGCCCCATAGCCACCTTCAAACGGTCCAGGGCGGCGGCTTCCTTAGCGCTCACCTTATCACCAGAGCCAAATAGGCCGCTGCCCGCTGCCTCCGCCACGACCTGCCCGCAGTCGTAGACAAATTGCTTGTACTGGGCAATGTCTGCCGGGGTGGCTTTACCCTCTACCACCTGCAGGGCCGCATTAATCGCAGCGATCGCCTGATCGACCACTGCCCCAGACTGCACATCCTCGGGCTTAATATCGGGCTTCTCGAGCTTTACTTGACCACTTTTCAGGGTCTCTTCAGAAAACGCGGCCTGGATAATGCTGTTGGTGGGATATTTTTTAGCGGCTCCGGCAATTTCCTTGGACATGGCCGCCGCCTCGATGGCTGTGGACACAATCCCCATGTCGATCATGGCTACCGCTAGGCCCGTCAACATCGGGGCGGTGACCAGGGTTTGTAGTTCTTCCGGGCTGTAATCTGCCATAGCTCACCTCAAAGACAATTCAATTGACCTAGCAAACGATATCTAGGTTAAGAAAAGACCCTAAGGAAACCCTAAGGGACGTGCTCAAAATAAAAGTACCGACTCCTGACTTGAATCTGTCCCGCCGACCCACCCCCTCACCCACTGGCTACCGATCACCACCGGGATCTTTTTTTCCCGCTGATCCCTAAGGATGGATCGCAGCTCTAGCCCCCCTCAGGGCCTGGGAGTCTACCCCAAAGCAATCTAGGCTACAACCGTAACCCTGGCCACTGCGAGCTTTGGCGGACAGAGCTAAAATTAAGGGGTAAGGAAAAATTAATTGGCGATCGCGGCCCTAGTTCGAGGTGCCGCTGCGATTCACAGCAATGTCGAGGAAACTCTATGGCTGTTGTCACCCCTTCCCCCTACACCCAGGAACAAATCAAGGTCTGGCTGCGGGGGTTACTCACCTTGGCCTGGGCCGATGGTGATTTTGACCAAGAGGAAAAAGCTTTAATTACTGCGATTACCCAGGATGAGCTGGCTCCCTGCATTAACTTCGAGCACTTTGAGCCGGTCACGGCCGAGGAACTAGCCTCCACCCTGGGACCCGATCCCAAGGCTGCCGAGAATTTTCTCCGGATGGCTGTGATGGTAGCCCTGGCCGACGGGGTTTACTCCCGGACAGAAGATCAACAACTGCAGACCTTTTGCCAGGCCCTGGGGTTAGCAGATACGGTGCTGTCCTCCGTACGCTCTACCCTCCCTAGCCTGGAATCGGATCGGGTAGCCGGGGAGGCGGCTCCCCCCAGCGATTCAGAAAGCAAACTAGACCCCCTCAAACCCGCCCGCGAATGGCTGGATCAACTGGAGGTGCATGACCCCCGTTTGGCCCGCTTTGTCTGCAAGCTGATTCCCTCGCAGTGCCCCTTTGAGCGGGATGTGGTGCTGTTTAAGAAAAAGTTGGTACATATTCCAGCCATGTGTAAGCTCAACCCCCTCTACGACCAACTGGTGGGGTTACGGTTTCGTGCCCTGTCCTACCTGGCCGATGAATGTGGGGAGGATGTTACTCCCCTGCTCTAGGCTGGGTCAGCCTTCACCCAACCGGTCCATCCTGCGGGGGAATCTACAACTGCACAACGGGCAGGCGAGAGGTCATCAGTCGATCCATCCAGGCGGCCAGGAAGTCCCGGTTGGCGGCCTGCTCCGAGGGGTTTGGAGTATCGGCGGGGTAGGGCATGAGCCCCTGCAAGGCCGCACTGGTAACGCAAAACATCGATTTTTGAAAGCTTTGGCAAATTTTCACCCGCACGTCATCCAGCCCGCGACCCTGGGCTCGGTAAAACTCAGTCAGGTAATTGGGTAAAAAGTGGCGCATATCCTGCATCAGTAGGGTGGGGGGAATGCCCGCCCCACCCACAGGCAGGGGGTCGGCGTAGAGGGCTCCGTACTCAAACCGGCTTTGCTCCGCCGGAATCTGATTGGCCTGGGCATTGTAGGAAACCGTCCCTAAAAAGGGCGTTCCTCGGAAAAATACTGCTTCCACGTAGGGCACGGCCACATCCATCAGAAAAGTCAACCCCGCTGACCGGGGCAGCAGATCGTAGGGGGTGCCGTCGATCACCACGGAGTAGGTAATCGGTTGGTTGGCCGCTGCCACCAGGCCTGCTTTGATGTGGGCCACTACCTGGGGAATGGTGGTGATCTCACCGGCATCGTAGCGATCGGATAAATCAATAAATAGATCACTCATCACTCGCCAGAACTGGCCTAGGGCACTGTAGTAAGCCAGTTGCCGGACCTGTTCGACCAAAAACTCTGGAAATAGAGCATTGAGGCCCTGCACCAGAGGATTACGGCGAGTCTTGGCCGCCGTCGCAAGCCGGCAAAGACTTAAAAATTCTGGGGTATCTAGGTACTCGTCCAGCTTGCCGCCGCCATGCCAGAGCATGGTTTTCATGCAGTACTCGGCGTACTCAAAGTTGATGCGATCGTGCCACCAATGGCGCAGCAGTTGGGATAGGGAAACCTGGCCGTTGAAGTATTTGAAGAAGGGAAACAGAACCAAAAATTGATGGTCGGCAATGTAGATCAAGTTGCGGGAGTAGGCATCCAACACCACACCGTAGCTCTTCAAAATGCCCACCACCTCCAGCAGGTTAGTCGTTGTGTCTGGCAGCAGGGCCTCGGCGACCACTAACCGCTGGATAAACGACTCCAGGGGATGGACAGAAGATGCGGGTTGAACAGACAGCGTATGGGTCATGGCTGGGAAATCGGGTCGAGGAGAGGCGCCGGTAAGGGGGGGGATACTAGGGCCGCCGCTGGGCCCCAGGGCCTCACCTCCAGGTCCGTGGGCGGTAGGGAAGTCGAATCAGCCGCGAGGGTGCGGGCGGGGGAGAGAAATCGCAGGGCACCGGCCTGGACAAACCCCTGATAGGGGGCATGCAAGGCCAGGGTGGTATGTTCGCTCCAGCGAGCCATCCAGTTGGGTTGCAGCCCAAAAGCTACAATCAGACCGGCCAAGGCCAGGGCGGGCCCGCGATCGCGCCAAGCGACAGCGGGTAAATCCACATCTAGCTGGGGAGTGGGCCCCGCCGGAGCAATGGCCAGTCGGCCAAAAAAGGCCCGGTTGACCAGGAGCAAAAAGTAAACCGCCGTCAGCCCCGATCCCACCATGCATAGCAGGGTTTGAACGGGGAAGATTAAAAAGCTACCCCGAAACACCAAAAACTCTGAGATAAATCCCACCATACCGGGAATACCCGCACTGGCCATTACCCCTAAAATCATCAGGGAGCCGACTAAGGGCAACCCCCGCTCTGGGTTAAGCAGCCCTCGCAAAACCGTAAGGTCTCGGGTGCCCGTGGTGTGATACACCACCCCCACCAACAGAAATAGTAGGGCCGATATCAGGCCATGGCTGACCATTTGAAACACCGTGCCAACAATACTGAGAGGGGTAGAAGCAGAGGCCGCCAGCAGAACGTAGCCCATATGGCCAATAGAACTATAGGCCACCATTTTTTTCATATCCACCTGGGCGATCGCCGCCAGGGAACCGTAGAGCACACTCACCACCGCCCAACCCGCCATCCAGGGGGCCAGCGCCATCCAGGCCTGAGGAAAGAGGCCCAGCCCAAACCGCACCAGTCCGTAGGTACCCAATTTCAGCAGCACCCCGGCCAACAGCACAGAGATAGGCGTAGAGGCCTCCACGTGGGCATCGGGCAGCCAGGTGTGAAAGGGGAACAGGGGCACCTTGATACCAAACCCAATGAGCAGGGCCACCAGCAAGATCCCCTGCTGCATCAAGGGCAGGGCCGCCGCCAGGCCAGTATCGTAGTCAAAGCTGGTGTTGCCAGATAGCCAAACCAACCCTAAAAACGCCCCTAAAATCAGCACTCCCGACAGGGCCGTGTAGATCAAAAACTTAGTCGCCGCATAACCTCGCCGGGGCCCGCCCCAAATCGCAATCAGCAGGTAGAGGGGAATGAGCTCTAACTCGTAGAAGATAAAAAAGAGCAATAGATTGGCCGCTAAGAAGGCCCCGGCAACGGCACCATTGATAATCAAAATCAGTGAGTAGTAGAGCCGGGGCCGGTGGAGGTGAGGATCGCTAATGTAAACCGCCACCAACCCCAGCAGACTATTCACCGCCAGTAGGGGTAACGATAATCCATCCAAACCCAGGCGATAGCTGAGGCCCAGGGACTCCACCCAGGGTAGCAATTCCTCGAACTGAAACCCCGCCGTGGTTAGGTCAAAGTGAGTGGCCAGCCACACCACCCCCACCCAGGTTAGCCCCAGGCTCAACCCACTAATGGCCTTAGCCATGGCCGAGGTTAACTGACTAGGCCAGAAGCTAACCACCAGGGCGCCCAGGATGGGAATCAAAATCAGGGTACTCAGCATGGTTACCACAGGGTCCAGGTCATCAACGCGCCCAGCAGGCCCACCCCGGTCATAATGGTGAGCAAGTACAGCTGAGATTGGCCAGAGATGCTATATTTCAGCCCTTCTCCCCCCATCAGTGAGGCCAGACCCACCGCATTCACTAGGCCATCGACAACATAGCGGTCAAACCAATTGCTGCAGTGGGAGAGCACAGCCACCGCCGCTACGATGGTGCGATTGTAAATGCGCTCGGTGTAAAAATCGTAGGCTAGTAAGTCCTGGACAATGCGCAGGGGACGGTACGTGGATCGAGCCAGGGACTTGGACAAGGGCAGCACCAGGCCGGCCCCCAGGCCAACGATCCCGGTGGCGATCAGCAGCGAGGTCATGGGCAGGTTCAGATATTCCCAAGGGGGCACCAAAGAGAGACGGGTCATAATGGCGGGAACCAGCAGATTGACGATGGAGAGCGTCACCATGGGCACAGCCATGGGCCAGGGTACCTCCGGCGCGCGCCGGGTTTTGGCCTGGGGAGGGCCTAGGAAAACCAGCCGGAACACCCGCATCAGATTCAGGGCGGTGAGGCCATTGACGGTCAGAAACACTACCACCAGCCAGGCAGAGCTTTGACTCAAAAAGTCCAACCCCATCCGCAGGCCCCAGAAACAACCCAGGGGCAATACCCCAACCATCCCCAGCGCCCCGATCCCAAAGGCCAGGGTAGTAGCGGGCATTTTCGCCCACAGGCCCCCCATCTCCGTGAGGTTTTGGCTGTTGGTGGTGGTGATAATCGACCCTACGGCCATGAAAATCAACGCCTTGGCCACAGCGTGGGTCAAGAGCAGGGTGAGGGCCACGCCTGGCCACTCAGTCCCCACAGCGATAAAGACCAAGCCCAGATAGGCACTCGTCGAATAGGACAGGGTTCGTTTTAAATCCACCTGGGCGATCGCCACCAGGGAACCGCCCACCGCCGTAATCGCCCCTAACAGCACGAGCACCCCCAGGGCCACCGGCGACAGCACAATAATGGGCTGTAGCCGAATTAAGACGTAGGCTCCGCAGGTCACCACCACAGAGTTTCTTAAAATTGAGGCCGGGTTGGGACCTTCCATGGCTTCATCTAGCCACAGGTGGAGGGGAAACTGGGCGCATTTGCCCACTGGCCCAGCGATTAAAGCCAGACCAAGCAGAGTGCTCAGCCCGGGGGAAAGGGGTTCAGTTTTGACCCAGGCGTAGAGATCGTTAAAATTTAGGCTGCCCGCTAGGGCTGAAAGGGCAATCACGCCCATGAGCAGCAGTACATCGCCAATTCGTTTGGTTAAAAAGGCGTCCCGCGCCGCGGTCACCACCAGGGGTTGGGCATACCAAAAGCCCACCAGCAGGTAGGTGGAAAGGGTAAGCATCTCCAGCAAAGAATAGGAGAGAAATAACGAACCACTCAGCACCAAACCACTCATGGCCGCTTCAAAGAAGCCCATCAGCGAATAAAACCGAGCCAGGGCCCAATCTTTTTCCAGGTAGCCCAGGGCAAAGATCTGCGCCAACAAACTTAGGCCAGTAATCAGCTCTAGGGCTCCTAAATTAATCACAGAGATATCTAGGGCTAAATCCAACTGCAAGTCCGCAAAGCTGAACCAGCGAAACAACAAGGCTTGGGAGCCCGAATTCCAAATACTGCGAAACACTAGCCCGCCGTGGATAAACGCCACCCCGGTCATCAAAATATTCAGATAGGCGGCTGGTCGGGGCCCCGTCCGGCGCAGGATTCCCGTTGACCAGGGCAGCGCTAAAACCGCCCCCATCAGGCCGTAGGCCGGCAACAACCAACTTGTGCTCACCCAAAACTGGCCCATGTTCCAGTCACCTTCCTAGCAGAACCTTCACCAACGCCACCTTGGCCCGGCCCCTGACCACCCAATGATTTGCCCTAGGAGTCATCAACCTACCCAGACTTGCCCCTGACCTGACCAGCCTTATTTGCTGCGATCGCCCAGTCGGTCAGGCCATGGCAGCCATCCATCACTCGCCCAGCCGTTAGGCCATCGGGCGGGCAACATCGCCTTTGGAAGGTAACGTGGGATAGCGGCGGCCATAGGGTTGAGCTGAAAACTACCAGCCAGCCCAGTCACTCAGCCTGGCTGGCACCACGGGAGAGCTAACTCAGCCTAGCGGAGTGATGCTTGCCATCTTAACCTGATTTTGCCAGCCCACCCGACAGAACGAGGACACTGCCAGGATTTCGCGTCTACTAGGCCAGTTGGAGGTCTGGCAGAGGGGCTCTTGCCAACCCACGCCTAGAGCAAAAACCGCGCCGAAATGAGCACCCACGTCCGCCAATTTATCAATCCGTGACATCAAAAAAAGCTTTGCTACATAAGCTTTAATAATACTCAACATTAGCAACAATCATTGAGACTTATATTGCAAAAGTGTCTGGGGACACCTATGCTTGACTTGTCAAGGAAAAATCTAAGGCCGTTTTTCTGCATTTATTATCACTGGGGTATCCCGTTTTGAACTGTCGCGGGAGCATGTTTTTCGCGCCTGAAAATAGTTGGCCGATACCTCAGTTACGGAAATTAACTTTTCCCCTTCGGCCTGCATTCACAAGGAGATTACGATAATGCCAATTGCTGTTGGAATGATAGAAACCCTCGGTTTTCCCGCTGTGGTGGAAGCCGCTGACGCTATGGTGAAAGCCGCTCGCGTCACCCTGGTAGGCTACGAGAAAATTGGCAGTGGTCGAGTCACTGTCATTGTTCGGGGTGATGTTTCTGAAGTGCAGGCATCGGTATCTGCGGGAATTGAATCGGCCAAACGAGTGAACGGTGGCGAAGTCCTTTCTACCCACATCATTGCCCGGCCCCACGAAAATTTGGAATTCGTCCTGCCGATTCGCTACACCGAGGCCGTAGAACAGTTTCGCACCTAGGTTCAAGCCTTCTGTTCAAGCTCGTGAGGCGGCTAACTTGGCTTGAATCACTGCTCCTATCTTCGGCGATGGTGTGCGTCACCAGCGCTGAACTAAACCAGCCGCTTAAAGAAATCATTTACAGACGTTTAAGGAAGGGCTTACAAGCATGGCAATTGCAGTCGGCATGGTTGAAACGTTGGGCTTTCCCGCTGTGGTAGAAGCCGCAGACGCAATGGTGAAAGCCGCTCGCGTTACTCTGGTGGGCTACGAAAAAATTGGTAGTGGTCGCGTGACGGTTATCGTGCGCGGGGATGTATCCGAGGTGCAAGCTTCGGTGGCCGCTGGGATTGAGAATGTGAAGCGGGTGAATGGGGGGCAGGTGCTTTCCACCCACATTATTGCTCGCCCCCACGAGAACCTGGAATTTGTCCTGCCGATTCGGTACACCGAGGCAGTCGAACAATTTAGAGAAAGCGTCACCGGTATCCGCCCCTACGGCCGATAGTTCAGCCATGCTCTTAGCTAAGGTGCGGGGCACAGTGGTTAGCACTTGCAAAGAACCCAGCTTAGGGGGGGTTAAGTTTTTGCTGGTGCAATTAATTAGCGAAACCGGCGAACTCATGCCCGACTACACCGTAGCGGCGGATGTCGTCGGTGCCGGTCCAGGTGAATGGGTGTTAATTACCCAGGGCAGTGGGGCCCGCCAGCATCGGGGCTACGAGGGCCGCCCCGTTGACGCGGCGGTGATTGCCATCGTCGATACGGTCTCCCTGGATAGTGGGGCCCTCTACAACAAGCGCGATGACTTCAGTTAGTGGGCCGCTGCCTGGGGCAGCCTAGCGGGGTGACCATTTTCCGCCCTGGCCGGTTTAGCGGAAAGGTGATGGGGCAATGGCTTCACCCCTTTCTGAGCCCAATCCTCTCACTGCACTGGGGCAGCAGTTCGATGACCGATTTATTGGGGGACGTTTAGGTCATGACGGTCGGCACATTGGTGGCAACTCCGGTTGCTGGGATGGGGCCTGGGGTCAGAGCAAAGGATCCGCCTCTATCCCAGGTCCATTCCCTGGCTCAGGTTACGGGGGATGTGCGGTTCAGAGGCGAGGTTGCCATTGCCCTCGGGGCTGTGGTTCGGGCTGAGCTCGAGGCCAACTGCTCGATTGGAGCGGGCAGTGTTTTGCAGGAAGGTGCAGCCATTTACGCCCTGCCCCCCGGCAAGGTACTGGGAGATGACCAGGCTCCCTACACGGTTTGGCTTGGGGAGCAAGTCACCCTGACCCATAAGGTACTGATTCAGGGGCCGGTCTACCTGGGTAGCGGCTCCTTTGTCGGTTTTCGGTCTACCTTGATGAACGCTCGGCTGGGTCAGGGCTGCATTGTTCTGATGCACGCCTTGGTTCAGGATGTGGAGGTGCCCGCCGGTAAGTTGGTGCCCTCCGGTGCTGTCATTACCCGCCAGGAGCAGGCTGATGCCCTGCCCGATGTCAGTGCGGCCAATCTGGCTTTGGTCCGGGAAATTTTAGGGCATGGCAATTTCCCGGCCTCCCTATCGGCCCAGCCCGCCGCTGCGGCTTCCAGCCCCCCCTCAAATGAACCCAATGGATTAGGTACTATGCACTCCCAAACGCTCACCTCCGATATTGTTCAACGTGTCCGCCAGTATTTATCCCAAGGCCTACGAATTGGCACGGAACACGCCGATACCCGCCGTTACCGCAGTGGGGTTTGGCAAACCTGTAGTCCAATTCAGGCGACCCGGGAGACTGAGGCCCTACAAGCCCTAGAGGTTTGCTTAGCGGAACATGCCGGAGAGTACGTACGGATGTTTGGCATTGATCCGCGGGCAAAACAGCGGGTCGCCCCGGTCACCATTCAGCGCCCCGATGGCCGTCCAGTTGAATTGAACGGAGGATCTTCCCTGCCGCCGTTGCCGTCCAGTCAAGCCTACCGTCCCATTCCCAGTCAGCCTGGCTCCGGCGGTTCCCTATCGCCGGAGGTAATTCAGCAGGTGCGCCATTACCTTAACCAGGGCTATCGGATCGGCACGGAGCATGCTGATGCTCGCCGGTATCGCAGCGGGGTTTGGCAAACCTGTAGCCCAATTGCTTCAACCCGGGAGAGCGAAGTCTTAGCCGCCCTGGCCAGTTGTCTGGCGGACCATGCTGGGGAATACGTACGCCTATTTGGCATCGATCCGCGGGCAAATCAGCGCATCGCTCCGATTACCATCCAACGACCGGATGGAGGGCCCCTGGCCGTTAGTCCGAGTCTGGCCCCGGCCAGCTCTGGGCCCTCTCACAATGGTGGCTCCTGGCGTTCGAGTGCCTCTGTGCCTATGCCGGGGGGAGATTTAGCTCACCAGGTGCGGCAATTGATCCAGCAGGGGTACCACATTGGCGCTGAGCACGCCGACTCCCGGCGTTATCGCAGCGGCGTTTGGCAAACCTGTCCGCCGATTACCTCAAACCGAGAAACTGAAGTTCTGGCGGCGATTTCTGCCTGTATGGCCCAGCATCCGGGGGAATACGTGCGGATTTTTGGCATTGATCCGGTAGCCAAGCGACGGGGCGAGGCGATCACCATTCAGCGACCGGGCCAATCCTCAACGGCAGCGGCTTCTCATGCCCCTGAGCCAGCCCCGACCGCCACCCCTGGGGTGACTCCCCCTACGCCGGTCAGCCCCGGCGCCAGCGGTCAACCCCTGTCCCAGGATTTAGTTCAGCAGGTTCACCAGTTGGTGAACCAGGGCTACCGCCTCAGCCTGGAGCACGCCGATCAGCGTCGCTATCGCAGTGGTGCCTGGCAAACCAGTGCTGCCCTGGAGGGCAGTCGCCCATCGGACATTTTGGCCGCCCTAGCAGCCCAACTGCGACAGCACCAGGGCGAGTATGTTCGCCTTATTGGCATTGACCCCAAAATGAAACGTAGGGTGCTGGAAACCACGATTCAGAGACCCTAGGTCTGGGCTGCAATGGTAAGGGTTGAGGGGGTCCAGGCTGCATTTCCGCCTAGCCAGGGCCCCTACCTCTATGGCCAGGTTGACTTGGCCGCGGACGCGGTGGTTGCCGCTACCGCCATTTTGGGGGCAGCGCCGGGATGTCGGCTGGTGATTGCGGCGGGGGTTTGCCTGGGCCGTGATGTAGTAGTGCAGGCCTGCCGAGGAGACTTAGTGATCGAAGCGGGTGTCAACCTGGGTAGTGGCGCCCTCGTGGTGGGGCGAGGGCGGATTGGGCCGGGGGCTTGTATTGGTGCCAATAGCACCCTCATTGATCCAAGTCTGCACCGCCATCAGGTGGTGCCCCCCCAATCCCTGCTGGGTGATCCCAGCGGCGAACCCCATCCCAGCGGGGGGGATCCCGATGGTGCGTGGTCCCCAAGGTCGCCAGAGCCAGGGCAGGGTTCCCCCTCATCCCCAGACCCAACCCCGGAAGCCATCGCAGCGGTGGCCGATCTGGCCCCTCCCCCCCCCAACGGAACCGCTATTCACGGCAAGAAGCAAGTCGAACAACTCCTGGCGACCCTGTTTCCCCATCGGCGATCGCTGAATGGTCTGTCTCCTGAAAACAGGCCTTAGAATGGAGTAACGGATACGATTTCCCCAGAGGCCGCTTCCCCATGCAAACCGACGGTAAATTAGCCTCAAAGCAGCAATTATCACTGGCAGCTAAGCCTCGCCAGTTAACCCTGTCTACCCCCAAGGCCGATCAGAGCTCGCCCCAGCCCCGGCCCGATAAGTATCGCGGGGCGGCCCTGGGGATGGTCTCTACGGAAAGTTTCCCAGCCATTGTGGGCACCGCCGATGCCATGATTAAGGCGGCTGATGTGTTCTTGGTGGGCTACGAAAAGACCGGTAGTGGTCACTGCACAGCGATCGTGCGGGGTGGTATTGCCGATGTTCGCATGGCTGTAGAGGCAGGGGTCAAAACGGCTCAGGAATTCGGCCAGTATGTGTCCTCTACCTTAATTCCCCGCCCCCTACCTAACCTAGAGGCGGTATTGCCTATCTGTGCCCGCTGGGATCAACTGCGTCGCACCAGTGGTGGCAAGCTGGGTAGTCACGCCATTGGCCTGCTAGAGACCCGGGGGTTTCCGGCCATGGTGGGGGCCGCGGATGCCATGACTAAAGCCGCGGATATCCAGCTCATGTCCCATGAAACCATCGGCGATGGCCTCTGTACGATCCTGATTCGAGGTTCCTTGCCAAATGTGGCCATTGCCATTGAAGCTGGTATACACGAAGCCGAGCGCATCGGCGAACTCCATGCGGTCATGGTGATTCCCAGACCGCTGGATGACCTGGAAGACTCCCTGCCCCAGGCGGCCCTGGAGCAAGCCCAACCCCTACGTCTGCCCCTTAACCTGGCTGCTAAGCAGACTGAAACCGACGCCGAACCCCTGATCTTGACCACTGCTGCCGACGAGGCGGTGGCTACACCGCTAACTCTATCCGTGGAACCAGAACTGGCGCCCGAAGTAGCGTCCGAAGACCAGACCGCAAGATAGGGTCTCCCCTAGGGTTCTAGCCCCTAGGGTTCTAGATCGACGGCGGCGGTAGACGGTCGCCTGGGCCAGCCAGAACCCGTCTGAACTCCCCGCCGGCGAGGCAGCGAGCGACCAGGGTGTGCCTCGATAGCAGGTGAGTGGCCTGAGTTCACGGGGAAGGAGATTTTCCATTCAACCCTTGACTTCCTGGAAAACCGTAGCTTATGATACAGAAGTAAAACAAAAATCGTTCATCTCTCTCGCTGGCCTAGGCCAAAGGGAGACGGAAGTAGGGGTTGATCCCCCCGAAGGAACGCGCCCCAATGATTGGATCAAATTCCTTGATCTTTTTGGAGGCGAAACTATGAAACTCACCTATCGCGGCGTCAGCTACGACTATACCCCTCCTACCGTGGAGTTAACAACCACCGACGAAGTCGGTAAATTCCGCGGTGTGGATATTCGGTTCCGCACGGTTAAGAAAGCATCGGTGCATCAACCCACCCTGGATCTGGTGTATCGGGGTGCCGCCTACCGCACGGGCAGTCCCGTTACTGCCCCGGTCGTTCCGGCAGCTCCGGTGGTCAATCCATCTGCAACCAGTGCTGAAGAAAAAGCGCGTTTGATGATGCTGAATCGGCACCGCTCCGTTAAACAACGGCAGCAATCCATGCTCACTCGCCTGGCTTCTGAAGCCGGTTTGGCGGCGAATGCAGGCCGCTACTGGAACCACATTCAAGGCAAGGTGCATCCCAGCTTTTGGGCTACCTATAGCCGCAGTGGGGCGGCGGCCAGCTAACTGCTTTTGAGGGCTGACTCATCTAACCGTTAACTCCTGGAGCATTGCACTCCGGGAGTTTTTTTATCCGGGTCAGGTCAATGGGAGGCTGGATCCTCTGACCGGAGGCGCTGACTCAGCCAGAATACCGGCAACAGACCCACCAGAATAATCGCTAGGGCTGGGGCTGAGGCTTCAATCAGGCGTTCATCGGCGGCATATTGATAGACCCTAACCGCCAGGGTATCGAAGTTAAAGGGCCGCATGATCAAGGTGGCAGGAAGCTCCTTCATCACATCCACAAAAACCAGCATCAGGGCGGTCAATAGGCTACTGCTGAGTAAGGGAATGTGAATTTTTCTGAGGCTGGCCCTGGGGTTCTGGCCTAGGCTACGAGCCGCATCATCTAGGCAGGGTTTAATTTTCCCGAGCCCCGCCTCCACCGCCCCAAAGGCAACCGCTAAAAACCTGACCAGGTAAGCAAAAACCAGGGCCACAATGGTGCCACTCAGCAGCAGGCCGGTGGAGAAGCCCAAGGTTTGCCGCATCCAGGCGTCGATGGCGTTATCCAAACGGGCCAGGGGAATCAGAGTCCCCACGGCGATCACCGCGCCTGGCACAGCGTAGCCCAGGTTAGCCCCCTGTACCCCCAAACCCAGCAGCGGAGTTGGGTTTAGCCGCAGACCGTAGGCCAGCACTAGGGCCAGCACCAGGGCCAGTAGGGCGCTGAGCAGAGCTAAGACCAAGCTATTGCGGCTGAGCACCCAAAAACTGCGGTTCAGGGTAGTCTCGGCATGGCGCAGGGTCATGGCTAGTAGTAGCCCGGTGGGTAGGAACAACCCTAGCAGTACCGGCAGCCAGCAAGTCAACCCCGCCCCTAGGGCCCGCATCCCCTTAAGGGGATAGCGCGATTGGCATAGCGGTCGGTTAAGGGGTTGATAGTAGCGCGCTTGCCGTCGCGACTGCTGCTCTAACCAGACCAGGCCAAAAATAAACAGCAGCAAAACCGCGGACAGTTGCACTGCCGCCGGGCGATCACCCATGCCAAACCAGGTGCGATAGATCCCGGTGGTAAAGGTTGAGACGCTGAAATAGGCGACAGTACCATAGTCATTCAAGGTTTCCATCAGGGCTAGGGCAGTGCCCGCTGCGATCGCCGGGCGAGCCAGAGGTAAAGCCACCGCCCAAAAGCTCCGCCACGGACCGCAACCCAGGGCCCGACTGGCCTCCAGGGTAGCGGTAGACTGCTCCGCAAAGGCCACCCGGGCCAGAAGATAGACGTAGGGATAGAGCGTCAAACTGAATAGCACAATCGCTCCGCCCAGGGACCGAATATTGGGAAACCAGTATTGATCCGCCCGCTGCCAGCCAAACCAGACCCGCAGCAGCGTTTGCACCGGGCCGAAGTATTCCAACGTATCGGTATAAACGTAGGCCAGAATGTAGGTGGGGGCAGCCAGGGGGAGCAACAATAGCCAGGCCAACCAGCGCCGACCCCAAAACTCACAGGTGCTGACCAGCCAGGCAGTACTGACCCCGATTAACAAAACCCCTAGCCCTACCCCGACCATCAGAGCCAAGGAGTTGCCGATATATTCGGGCAACACCGTTGCGGCTAAATGCCCCCAGGCTTCACTGGAGCCCGTCAACAAACTGACCAGAATCGTTAATACCGGCAACACCATCACCCCGGCGATCAGCAGGACGGCCAGGGTCCAACCATCGGGCCAAGGCCAGGATAATCGCCGCGCTACCCCAGAACGCTCCATCCACGCCCAATCACGCTACTCATTCCTTTTAACACAGAACCCCTGCAGGACCGCCTAGCTCACCACGGGCAGTGGCTTGAGCCAGGTCAGCAGACTCTGCTTGAGTTGATTGAGGTCACGGTAAAACTCCTGCTTGACAAACTGGCCCAGGGCATCCAAAGGGGTGAAGGCTTCTCCCGGCTGCCAGGCAATGTCCTGGGCGATGGGGGTCGTGTGGCTACCCTGCAGGATTTGTACGGTGGTTAGATCGGGAAATCGCCGCACTAGCACCTCCGACAGGGGGCGCGTCTGATCAAGGGTATCGTTGCGAAACTTAATCAGCAGGTTGCGGGGCACCGGGTATTGGTCCCGCACCAGGGCCAGGGTGGCTTCGGGAGAGGGGCTGAACTCCACATTCAAGGCCGGGTTAAACTGAACCACCTGTTCTAAAAAGGGAATAGACCGTTTCGCGGGATAGTTGTTAAAGCTCATGTAGATGTTGCCGGCCCGTTCCACTTCCCACAGGCTATTAATCAGCAAATGCACCTTGCAGCCCATGCTGTGACCCAGCCCATAAATTGGCAGATACCGCTGCTGGCTAGTCAGCACCCGCTGGTCTAAATACCGCAGGGCCTGCCCAAAGGTAATTAGCACCTCTTCGGCAATGGCTTCGTGGTCAAAGGTGTTGATAAAGGGGGTGGCCACAATCAGATAACCCTGCTGGGCCAGGTTTTCCAACAACCAGCGGTAGGTGAGACTGGGGGCCGCCGCCACAAAGGCTCCGCCCAGAAAATGAACTATCGCCACCGGCCTAGGCGGCACTAAAATCCAGTTACCAGCAACCTCTTGCCAATCCATCATCTACCCTGGGGGTTTGCCCTGTCAGTCCATGTTTTAATCTAGCGAGTTTGCCGGTCGGTCGGCCGGGCTAGGGGGTGGCAATATCCGTCCCAAGGGTTGGGGCTCCTCCCCAACATCAGCTTTGGCCTGCCCCCTGGGAAAGAACCCTTTACAATAAACCTGGTTGGGTGGTGTTCCACGCTGGGGCCGGGCCTCAACCCAGAACCCAAATTCCCTGGGTTCTGTGGCAGCTGGTTGCCCCCAGTCAGGTTATTAACCGCTGGCATCCCTAATTGATTACTGTTTTAGTTGTGCCATGGAATATCGACGCTTTGGGCGCACAGAACTGCAAATGCCGGTTTTTTCCTGTGGCGGCATGCGATACCAACATAGCTGGCAGGATGTGCCCCTGGCAGAGATTCCCGCTGATCGCCAGGCCAACCTAGAGGCAACCCTGCGCCGGGCACTGGAAGTAGGGATTAACCACATCGAAACTGCTCGGGGGTACGGCACTTCAGAGGTGCAGTTAGGCCAAATTCTGCCAACCCTGCCCCGCGATCGCATCATTGTGCAAACCAAAGTGTCCCCCCAGGCGGATGCCGCAGCGTTTCGCCAAACCCTGAGTCAATCCCTGGCTAACCTGCGACTCGACACCATTGACCTGTTGGGTATCCACGGCATTAACACCCTAGAGCTGCTGGAATATACCCTGCGACCGGGGGGGTGCCTGGAGGTGGCCCGAGAGTTT
>DVEE01000401.1 GCA_015295885.1 Leptolyngbyaceae cyanobacterium M65_K2018_010 | reverse complement strand
GTGAGCGAGGCACCCGTTGACCTAAGAAGGGATCATCCCGTCCATACCAACCGGCGTAGAGCAGCGTATCTGAGGCCTGGTAATGCCCCATCACCACACAGGCATCCACTCCTAGGTGGTCACCTAGGGACGCCATCAAGGCATGGATTCCATGGGGCGTATCCAAATGGAGAGTGAACGCTTGAATCAGCCGCGAGGCCAGGGCAGAGGCGGGAATTGATGGGATTGGCCACGGTTGCCTAGATGGCCTTTCCCAACCTGAGCACAACTGACTACCAGCGGAAGGATGATCCGAAACCATGACTACAGTGAAGGGGTTAAACAATACCCTGAATCCTGAGCCAGAGGGAGAGGTCCAGACAGGCCATAACCCTTCCCTCTGACTGATTCCAAGGTAATCGCTGGCCGTTTGGGCAGTAACCGTAAATTTGCGAATTTTCCAGGGCGTGAAGGCCAAAATCCAATCTTTCGCAAGAGAGGCCCTGAGAATTGCCGAAGTGTGGACTACAATCCAAACAGGACATTAGTATTATTCTGCCCTGGTTCACCCCAGGCAAGTTATCTATGGCACGGTCAACCCCCCCATCCTCAGCTCCGGTGATTGGCACCGTTAAAGGCCCCGGAGAAAACGGCAACCAGTATGTTTTCATTACGGCGGACAATCGCCAGGTCAAGATTGGCGAGTTTGTCTATTACCAGGTTGACCTGGCGGATATACCGGAGGGGCAAATCCTAGGCAAGATTTCCGATCGGCGCTTGATTGATCATCTACCGGATCGCCTCTTTGCCGATCCTGACATTGACCCAGAGGCCATTGCCTCTCTGGTCGGGTTCGCCCACCCCAATCCAGAAATCTACGAGGTCACAGTCGATGTGATTGGCTATTTTCCCCCTGCCTTGGGGTTTATGAACCCCAGAATAGCCCCCGACCCTGGTGCCAAGGTCTGCTTAGCCGATGACGACAGCCTGCGCCAGGTGATTAACAAAAAACAACCCCAGCAGGTAGGCTCAGCCCACATCGGCTCCCTGCTGCTGCGGCCGGGTGGGCGGGTGCCCGTCGCCCTGGATGTAAAGGAACTGGTCAGCACCCACATGGCCATTTTGGCTGGCACCGGTTCCGGCAAATCCTACACCGCCGGGGTGCTCATTGAGGAGTTAATGAGTCCCTATAACCGGGCGGCGGTCCTGATCTTTGACCCCCACGGCGAGTACGGCACCTTGGCCGATATGCGCGGACATCCTGCCTTTGCCAGCGACGATGGCTATAG
>DVEE01000506.1 GCA_015295885.1 Leptolyngbyaceae cyanobacterium M65_K2018_010 | reverse complement strand
TAATGGGACTGAGGACGACGGCCAGGGCCAAAAATAGCCAGGCTTTCCAGCTCGTTTTAGGGTTGCTGGGATCGCCTAAAAAGGGGCCTATGGCTATGTCTAGAACTAGAAAACAGGACAAACCATAGAGGGATAAAAGCATGATGGTTCTGGCAAGGGGGCAAACAGGAAACCTTTTATCCTCACGATATTTTCGGGTTGAGTCAGGCTGCCACAGTACTACTACGGAAATTAAATAGTTCAAAGTTTTCACGGGATTAAAAAATTCTCGTTCAGGCTCTACTTGGGCAGGGCGACCGGTGTCAACGGCTCAGAAACCCGTTAGAATTAGCCCAGTAATACAGACGTTCTACAGGTGCAAGGGGTATGCCAGTGAGCTCGGCCCATATCAGAAGGTTGCTCGAACAAAAACGAGAGGCTTTTAGTTCCTTCAGCAAGGCTAAGTTTGAGTTACTCCATGCCTATCATCGGGCCTGGACAGAGTTTGCTGACCTCAAACTGGAACAGCAGTTGGAGCGTCTGGCCCCTTACCCCTCTCCCCTGGGGGCCGTTCCCTTAGAAGCTGGAGCGATCGCGGCTAAGGGCATCATTCCCTTCTTCTTTACCGAATCGGGCTCAGCTCAGGCCCGCTGGGCCAGTCGCGAAGAAAGTGCCCAGTGGGTGCAGGAGATTCTCGCCGAAATCACCACCTTTGCGGTAGATGGTTCCCAAATTTCCCCCGGCAAAGATTTGTCTATCCCCCTTGCCCTGATCCAGGTGGGCTGGTTTGAGAACCCCCACAGCAAAACTCGCCCCTATCGAAAAGACGTGCGAGTCGATCTAATGACCCCCCAAGACCTGGGCCCCAACCCGGCCCAGCCGACGGAACGACTCGTGAACATCCGCCGCTTTCGGATGGAAGTGGATCGCCTGGTGGAGTACATTGAGGCCTGTAAGGAGCCGGAACGGACCCTGGTATTTTTCGATGGGGCTCTGGTCGTCACCTTTGCTGAGGCCTTTGATCAGGAGAGTCAAACCGCCTATGTGCAGGCCATGCTGAGCCTAATCCAGGCCAGCGAACGGCGTCGAGTACCCCTAGTCGGCTATGTGGATACCTCCTACGCCCGGGACCTGACCACCTTACTCCACCACGCCTACGGTCTAGAGGCCACCGAGGGTATCCACGATGCCCAACTCCTAGGGCGTGGAATGGAGTGGGGCGATCGCACCCCTCTGTTCCGGTGCGATCGGGGCGGCATTCTCAACCAGTACAACAACCATTGCGATCAAATTGCCTTCA
>DVEE01000061.1 GCA_015295885.1 Leptolyngbyaceae cyanobacterium M65_K2018_010 | reverse complement strand
GGGGCCGCCGTTGACCGGTTGGTTTACCCTGCCCTCACCATCAATATTAAGGCTGATAGCTTGCGGCAACAGGGGCGCGCTGAAGTGAGCTCAGGCTAGTGAACGTAATCAAACAGCGCATCTAGGTAAATGCGATTCACATCCCGATCGCAGTTGCTGTTTTGCATCAAAAATAGCGATAGGGCAGCGCAAAACACCCGATGCTGACTCCAGCTGGCGTGATTAGCCAGGTAGGATTGAAGCGCTTCATTGAGCTCTTCTGGTATTTCCGCCATCAAGCTGACTCTAGGTTGAATCGAGTTAGAAATCATAGGCTTTAGGTTCCTAAAAATTAGGTGTGGAGTATACAGGCATAGACGCAAACCAACCCAGCCAAACTCTGGGAGTTTGACCCAAAAACCGCCAGGGTAAGTCCCCTACATCCAAGGAGGGGGCCCCAAGACACCCGGGATAGAAGTTGCCCCTGAAGAGGCCAAAGCCCTGCGGTCTCGCCAACCGGGAGAGCAGGAACACCCAAAAGCCCTCAGTGGGCCTTAACGATTGCTAGTCGCACTATTCTGCCCAACTCCCTGGGGGCTGTCAATGTTGCGCAGGATGCCCCATTGATCTAAAGCGATCTAAAGCTTCTGAACCGATGACGGAATTATGGGGATTTTCACGATCCCCGCTAGGACCGCCAGCGGGGAAGACGATAATTCTGATGCTGTCACCCCCTCAATTCAGTTATCCACAGGTGGTCGTTAAAGCCTTTCATTTCGTATTTACCTGTGGAAAACCCCAACAACTCTGCGGAAAACCTGGGGAAAAGCTTGGGAAAAGCGGCGCAAAATAATAATTTTTGTAACGATTCAGGGTTTTTGCCCTTGACGATTGGCAAAAGGTCGTTCTACCGCCTAGTTTAGGCCCCTAGGTGAATCGACCGCTTTTCGGCCGCACAAATAGTAGCCCTATGGCCGTTGCAGGGTCCTAGGATCGTTTGGATGGGGGGTCTAGTTCCGCTTCCCCATCTACAGCCAAGGGTGAAGGAGGCTCCGCTGGCCAACGGACCTCCCACCAGCCCCAGGCGGTAATGGCCAGTAACAGCCCAATGATGGCGGTGGTGAGATGGCCTCGCCAGGGGCGTGGGGTAGTCCAGGCTAGGCGATCGCTTCCTTCGCCGGCGATAAAGTTCTGCAGGCCATCGACTAGGCTCTGGGCCGTCAGTGGAGTGCGTATTTCAGCGAGGGTGACCGATCCTGGATCGCCCAGCAGGGTCAGCCGATGGCAAAATCGTACTCCCCCCCGTGGGGTGTTATCACACAGGTGGGAGACAATCTCCACATCTTCTAGGTAAAAATCTCGGGTCAGGGCGGGCAGCCCACCCAACCGTCGCCACTGGCTGACCCGGCAGTGGGGAAACTGCTCCGGGATGGTATCCACCGGGTCCCCCTGGGGCCCATCGCAGACGACCGCTAACCCCGGACCGCCCCCTAGCCCGTAGGCTAGGAAGATGAGCGCACAGCCGATCGCCACAATAGGCACAGACCTAGGTAAGGAGAACAAGGTTTTCATAGGCATTAGGGCTAATTGGGTGGCTAGGCCTACCGAAGGTCAAGTAAATCACTGCGAAACTGTAGCAAAATTTCATCCTAACCCTTGCCTTAAGCCTCAGCTTAGGCCATGCTCACCCATAGAGAAAACCACCTAGGCATCATCGGTCAAATGGGTCAGCATATTGTCATCACCGGGGTCAGCCGCGGCTTAGGGCGCGCTCTAACCACTGCCCTGATTGCCCAGGGGCATCGAGTATCGGGCTGTGCTCGCAGCCCGGCCGCGATTACCGAACTCAGCCAAGCATACCCGCCGCCCCACCGGTTTGCGGCGTTGGATATCGGCGACGACCAGGCTGTGAAAACCTGGGCAGCCAGTGTCCTAGAGACCGATGGCGAGCCCGATAGGGTGATCAACAACGCCGGTCTGGTCAATCGGCCCGCCCCCCTGTGGCAGGTGCCAGCCGCCGAATGTCAGGCGGTGATTGATGTCAATCTGATGGGCACGATTAATGTCCTGCGCCATTTTGTCCCGGCCATGATCGCCCGATCCTACGGCATCATTGTCAATTTCAGCTCTGGCTGGGGCCGTTCTACCTCACCGGGGGTAGCCCCCTACTGCGCTACCAAATGGGCGATTGAAGGGCTCACCCAGGCTCTGGCTCAAGAACTACCGCCGGGTCTGGCCGCCGTCACCCTCAATCCTGGTATTATCCACACCGATATGCTGGAAGTCTGCTACGGGGAAGGGGCTGCCGCCTACACCTCAATTTCCGCTTGGGTGACGGTGGCTGCGCCATTCATCATGGCCATTGAACCGACTGATAACGGTCAAGCCCTGACCGTGCCCACCCCCTAAACCGGGGTCATGGTGATCACCTGAGCTAGGGCTCAACCTCGGATGACTGCTCTGGGGCTGCGGGGGAGGGAGCAGGCAGGCAGGGCATCCCGGTTAAGTTGGGCCAATGGGGGGATCGGTTTGGATCGACGAAGCTAAAGTCGCCTCGGAGGTAGGCTTCAACCTCAGCGAGCAGGCTTCGATCGGGAATTGCAGTGGATAGAGAAGGGGGATTTTGATCCCCGGTAGCGGCGGCAGACCCGTTGTTCTGGGTCCG
This sequence comes from Leptolyngbyaceae cyanobacterium M65_K2018_010, assembly GCA_015295885.1. GTDB lineage: Bacteria > Cyanobacteriota > Cyanobacteriia > Phormidesmidales > Phormidesmidaceae > Nodosilinea. Next base: position 2,655 of record DVEE01000061.1, on the reverse strand, counting down.
GCTATCCCGTTGGGTTAGTTGATTAGCGATCGCGTTGCCCAACAGGGTTGCCACCCCAGCCAGTTCACCGGTGGCTAGCGTGCCCAGTTGCCTGAGCCCCTGACCTAACTCAACCTCTGGCTGGGTGACCCACCGACCGCCGTACCGAGTCATCCATTCGGCCACCTGCTCAGGGGTTAGGCCTCGATTGCGCAGATAAATCAAAATCTGTTCCCAACTGGCTCCCTGGTTAGCCCTTGCTGCTAGGGCCTGAACCAGCGTGTCGTAGTCTACTGGGTTAAGGACCTGAGGGGAAGACCGCGACCTTTTGCCTAGGTTTTTGAACTGCTTCAGCATAGGTTGACCTGAGCCGGAGAATCATGATTATGACGTTAATCAATGAATTTTTACCCCATCGCCCCGGCTGTGCTCGCAGTCATAGTTGGCTCGGTTCAGCCGTCACCTCCGACTCTGGCCCTAAAAGCCTGCCGAAGAGTTTAGGCTCGGTGAATTAGTCGATGCTGGTCACCCGAAACCCCATCTGACATTCAAATTGAGGGGGTTGGTCATGGCCGGAGTTAGCCACTACACGGCCACAGCCTAGATGTCCCTGTCGCCAACGGGGTTGACCATTTTGATCGGCCCACAAACAGGTTTGACAAACAGTCTGGGGTGTAAGGAGTTGATTTTCGGTGATCATAACCAGCATGGCTAGGAACCTCCCAAACTAAGGCCAGTTCAGGATTATTCCAGCAATAACCGGTGCCACTGAGGCGGATCAGCGTCGCCAAGCTAGTGCTCTACCCCTCTTAGGGGATTCAGGTCGGGCTGGAATACCCCTACTTAGACTTTCCTTAATTTTAGGATGTCTTCTCTGGCAGGTTGTGTCTTGCCCTACGTAATCTAACCAAACAACATTGAATGTAACGTTATTCTTTAACCGGCGGTGAAGACTCAACGGCTTCGCTGTTCAGAGCCGTGCCCTTGCGCTTTTTAGGGGCAGGTACGACTTGACTGGCGTTATCCCCCTGATCGTGACTGTCACTTCGCTGCCAGGCCGGCACCGTATGGTCGTAGGCCATCTGTAGAGCCGCCGCCGCAATGGTGTGAATGTCGTAGTCCTCACTCAGCTGAGACACAATGGGTAAAAAGGAGGCCAACCGTTCGCTAGTAATGGCTTCTCGCACCTGGCTGCGGAGCCGTTCTAGGTTGCGAGCCGCAATCTCTGCCCGGGTGGGCACCGGCATAAAGGTCATGGGCTGCTTGGTTTGGCGCTCAATCTGGCGCAGCTTGTATTTTTCTAGGGGCGTCACCAGGGAAATAGCCACCCCTGCCTTGCCCGCCCGCCCCGTACGGCCAATCCGGTGGACATAACTCTCAATGGCATCGGGCAGGTCAAAATTAATCACATGGGTCAGGTCATCTACATGCAGGCCCCGGGCGGCAATATCGGTGGCCACTACCCAGCGCACCTGCTGTTGGCGAAACCGCATCAATAGACGTTCCCGCTGGGATTGACTCAAATCCCCGTGGTACTCATCCACACTGTAGCCAGCCGCTTGTAGTTGGCGGGTTAAATCACTAGCGGTGCGGCGGGTGCGCACAAATATCAGAGCGGTTTCGGGATCCTCCAATTCTAAAATCGGCTGCAGGGCCCTGACCTTGGTCCAACCACGGGGGACGACGTAGGCGACCTGTTGAATCTGCCGCGGCGAGGTTTTGGGAGCCTGAATCGTCACCATCACCGGCGCTTGCAGAAACTTGGTGGCCAATTCCCGAATTTCAGCCGCCATGGTAGCTGAGAAAAAGGCAGTCTGCCGATTGGCGGGAGCCTGGCTGAGGATTTTCTCCACATCCTGAATAAATCCCATATTCAGCATTTCGTCGGCTTCATCGAGCACCAGCCAACCCAAGCTTTTGAGGGATAGGGTGCCACGGTTGAGTAGGTCTAAGACCCGCCCTGGGGTACCCACCACAATTTGAGTGCCCCGGCGCAGTTGTTCCTGCTGCCGCTCGATTGCCTGTCCACCGTAGAGAGCCAGAATTTTAGGACGGCCGTTCAGACGGTAGCTCCGCATAGCCTGACAGACTTGAATGGCTAATTCTCGGGTCGGGGTCAGTACCAGGGCCTGAACGGCAGGATTATTCGAATCTACCTGTTCCAACAGGGGGAGGGAAAAGGCCGCGGTTTTGCCCGTCCCGGTTTGGGCTTGGCCAATTAAATCTCGCCCTGAAAGCAGGTGGGGAATCGTCTCCGCTTGGATGGCGGTGGGCTCATGATAACCCAGGGATTCTAGGTGGCCCACCCGGGCAGCGGACAGACCTAGGCTAGTGAAGGATAGGGTCATAATTCATCCTCGGGGAACAAAGCACGGGCAGCTTAATCAGCGGCAAACGGCCGCAGGGGACGGCCCCTAGGTCCGATGGCCAAAGAGGTCGTAGGTATCAGCACCGGTAATCTGGACGGGAACAATCTGGTTAAGAGGAGCCGATCCGGTCACATACACCAGGCCATCTACCTCAGGGGCAAACCGCGCCGAGCGGCCAATGGCCAGGCCCGTCGCTGGGTTTTCTTGCTCAATCAGCACATCTACGATCCGGCCAATTTCAGCCTGGTTGCGTTCCCAGGCGATCGGTTGCTGAGCTAGCATTAATGCCTCCCGACGCTGCTGCCGC
>DVEE01000574.1 GCA_015295885.1 Leptolyngbyaceae cyanobacterium M65_K2018_010 | reverse complement strand
GGGGAACCACCTGGGGCAGTTGCAGGCGACCAACAGGCTGGCCGCCGAAGTGGCAGCCATCGTATACCCAAACCTCACTGCGGTGGTCGTGGCTGTTGTAGACGACCGTTAACACCCAGTGTTGCGGCGGGTGGTTGGAGTCCATGCGAAAGCCGATTTTGATCAGTTGGTCGAGAATGGCGGTGCCTGACAGTATAAGGTTTTGGCGTTTGGCCAGTACGACAATGCCTATAGTGCCGATGTGGGTCAGCCCTCGGCTTTGAGCGATGCGTCTGCCCCTGGCTTCGTCGATGAGCAGAAGCTGCGCTTGAGCTTCGATGGCTAGAACGATCGCCTCGCTTTCGCCACGATCCAGTTGATCGCGTAGTAAGTCTACGGCAATCTCATCTTGGACGGTATGGACGGTAATCCAAGGGGCTGAGTCCACGGCGGCTGAGCCTTCCCGCCCTTTTCCGGCTTGGACGACTTCTTGGTAGACGGCCTGGGGAATCCAGATCTCACCATAGAGAGATCGTAACCAATCCAGGTGGGACAGACGCGCTAGGGCAATCAGTGGGCTGGAGTTTGACACAACAAGCATAAGCCTAGGCCCCCAACAAGGGCTCAACGGCTTCGACTTCGGCAGCGAGTTCGTCAGGGGTTTCGGTGAAGTAGGGAATCTGGTTCTGGGCCAGTAGCTCGATAAAGCTCAATTTTGAGAGACCAAGCAGTTCAGCAGCTTTTCCGGCGGAGATGCGCTGCTGGCGAAAAAGCTCCAGCGCTAAAATCTCCAAGATTTGTCGCGGCAGTTGCGATTCAGGAATATTAAGGGCTCCGAGCAGGTCTCGGGGGAGGTTGAGGCTGATGGTGAGGTCGGTCATGGTGTTTGGGGAGTCGGGAGTCGGGGATTGAAGTCAGGTTTATAGAAGAAATTAGGTAAACGGTCTCAGCTTGAAGCTGGGAGCAGTAGTGGTAATAGTTCGGCAGAGTTAGATGGTTTTCATTTGGGTCTTCTCATTTCACAGAATAACGGCGGTAGGTGGTTTTAATGGCTAGGGTAGAGAGACATCTAAAACATTTCCAGCATGTCAATGGGGAGAACGAGTCTGCCCAATTGCCCCTCAGTTTGCCCGCAGCGGATATTTGTGCAGTGATTTCTGTTCAGGCCGAATCCGTAACCCAGCCCTGGACTCCATCGCCGGCCTGGCAGGTTTGGTACGAGGCCGAGATCATCCCCATGGGGGGTAGTCTATCGGCTCAGCGGCTGTTGGTGCTCGGCCCTCCGGCTACCCAAACGCCATGA
>DVEE01000494.1 GCA_015295885.1 Leptolyngbyaceae cyanobacterium M65_K2018_010 | reverse complement strand
CCTGACTGTATGAGACTTTCGCGAGCTATGGGTGACCTGGGATTCGAACCCAGAACCAGCGGATTAAGAGTCCGATGCGCTACCGTTGCGCCAGTCACCCATGTACTGAATAGATTACCGCAGTTTAGCTCTGGTTTGGCCGTTGACTAGGGCGGCTCTTAGCCTTTGCGGGGCGCTTCAGGAAGTTTCAGCCAGGGTTAGGAGATACTTTGCTCTAGCCAATCCATCACCTGATGGCCTAGTTGGACATGGTTGAGGCGATCAATTTCTCGCACGCCGGTAGGGCTAGTGACGTTGACCTCGGTCAGGTAGCCGCCAATCACGTCAATGCCGACAAAATAGAGGCCATCCCGCTGCAGGGTGGGGGCCAGTTGGCGGCAAATCTCCTGCTCGCGGGGGGTGATATCAACCGGGGCGACGCGACCGCCCACGGCCATGTTGCCGCGGAATTCGCTACCGGTGGGAATGCGGTTAACAGCCCCGATCGGCTCGCCATTGAGCAAGATAATCCGCTTGTCGCCCTCCTTGGCGGCGGGCAGGTAGGTCTGGATCATCACCGGCTCCTGCCCCTGGCGGGTGCTGATTTCAACCATGGAGTTGAGGTTGCGATCGCCCGCCTGCAAGAACAAAATCCCTTCACCTGCTTTGCCCCCCAGGGGCTTGAGGACCGCGGCCCCCCAACGCTCCACGGTCTCACGAATAACCGCCTTATTTTGACTGACGATGGTTTCGGGAATAGCCTCGGTAAATTGCAGGGCGTACATTTTTTCGTTGGCGGCCCGCAGCCCCCGAGGGGAGTTGACCACCCGAGTTTTGCTGGGGTCAACGTAATCCAAAATATAGGTGGCATAGAGGTAGGGCACGGTGACCGGCGGGTCGGTGCGCATGAACACGGCATCCATCGCTTCCAGGGGACGCTGCACCACCTCATCCACCTCGTACCAGAGTTCTTCGGCCACCCAGTGGCCATCCACCAAGCGTACAGGGGTAAGCTCAACTCGGCTGAGGAGGGCGTAGGCCTTGCCGCCGACCACACTGAGCTGGGGCGCTTCGGTAATCCAAACTTCGTGGCCTTTGGCCTGGGCCGCTTCCATCAGGGCCACACTGGTGTCGTGGCCAGGGTCAAGGCGCTCGATCGGGTCAATGATGAAGGCAATTTTCACGGGGTGAGGTTCCTAAGCTCCAGCTAGTGTTGTAGCACGGTGGCAGCAGGTTTACGTGAAAGAAGCTCTGAATAGATAGCCCGCTCAGTAGGTGAGTCTAATTACATGGTAAGCAGGGAG
>DVEE01000124.1 GCA_015295885.1 Leptolyngbyaceae cyanobacterium M65_K2018_010 | reverse complement strand
GCCTGCTGGTCCAGCGTGCCCGCATGGCCGATGCCGATGGCATGTGCCGCCCCCGTCAGTACCAGGTGTTTGTGTTTACCCAGGGGCAATTTGCGGGTAGCCTCTCTCCTACCCCGATGGACTCCCGCACCGATGGCAGTTTGGTAGAGACCAACCTTTACCAGCAAGGGTATTTGAGTGCTTCCTTTAACCGCTACACCCCAGAGGACGCCCTTTGCTGTCCTTCAGCGTCTAGTCTGTTGTTCTACCAGGTAGAAACTCAGCAGGGTTGGCCGGTGGTGGTGCCCCAGTTACCGGCCACCACCCATCCGACCGCGGCGGGCCAGTAGGACTTGAATGGCCAGGGCTGATGGGGCTGAAGGGCAACTGGCCACCCGCCGGGAAGCGCCTCTGCGGGGACTTTAATCCGGTCAGCCCCCCGGACCCATAGAAGTTCTTGGTAGTGCTCTAGTAGTGCTCTCCTAAGCACCAGGGATCTGAGCCAGTAGGATCAGGCCGCCCAGGGTGGTCATCCCAATGCCAATCCACCGTAGCCAGGAGAGGCGGGGCTGACTTGACCGCTGGATCCAGTAGGAACCTAGGCCGTAGCTGGCCAGGGCGATCGCTAGCTGAATCACCGTAAACCCTAACAGATAGGCCAGTAGGGGAGAGGTTTCGGCACCGATAATGCTCTCGCCGTAGGCGTAGCCGTGGAATAGGCCAGCCAACGTGGCTAGGCCAGTTAGGCCCAGGGTTTTAGACCAGGCCGCCCCCTGACTGTGCCAAAGTTGCCGGGTGGCCATTAACACCCCAAACAGCATTACTGTGATGGCGATCGCCACTTCGGTCAGGGGCAAGTTCAAGGATTGGGTATGCATCAGGGTACCGAGGATGGTGCCCATTACAAAACCACTCGGAATCATCCAAAATGCCCCCAGGCCAATGGCTAGTAGGCCGCTAGCTATCACCAAACTGAGATGATCAATCCCAATGACGGGATGGGCCAACCCGGAAAGGAACCCTTGCCACTCGGTGACGGGCACTTGGTCGCCCATAGCATGGTGAGCCATAGCTTTGGCGGGCCCCAGGAGCCCCACCCCAAACCCCAAGATAGCTGGGTAGAACTGAGCTGCTCTACGGCCTAGCTGGGTCCTGAGTTGGGTAGAGGGAATAGCCATGAAAAACATTCTCCAAAAAATAAAAAGTCAACACTGACGGCCCACCCCGGGTGATGAGCGGGGGGCTGAGGCAATCAGCCTAGGAACGATCGATTAGGTTCACCGACGGGTGCCATGGACTCTGGCCGAGCCGCTTCAATTTACCACGCCCCCGGGGCTGGTGAGCAGGAAAGTTATCCGCCCAGCCCTCTGGTCGGGGGCTGACCCCCTACCTGAGTTTCGCAGCCCTAAGACCTAAATTCTCCCCAACAAATCTGAGATTGAAATCGAGATACTGAGAAGCATCAGGTTATACCAAAACTTTATCAGGCTGTGTGGGTTTCAAATGGCTGAAACCATTAGTCTACAAGGCTTCCAGGCCCTGAGTTAGATTTGTCCTCGTGGTTGATTGGCATAACCAACATCCCTTGAGCCTCATCCATTCCAGTTAAAAAAGGAGACTTAACATGCAACTTTCATTCCTCGGTCAGTCCTACCAGGCCTCTACCCCTGCCATCGAAACGAGCTTAACCGGCGAAACAGCCACCTTCCTGGGTAAGCCTTATCCCCGCAAGCAATACAACATCACCCATCGGCAGGAAGCCTCTGAGCTAACCTATCGTGGGGTTCGCTACACCCGGTAGGGGCTGCCCCTGCCCCCTCCAGTGACAACGCCAACGGCCATCCTTGAACAACACCTGAACAACCTGCCAGCCTCACCTCACCCGTGAGGCTTTTTCTTTGCTTAGGTTCGAGACGACGGATCGAATTCACCCTTAGAAGCCGGGTCGTGAACCGGTATCACCAATAGCGAGCCCATGGGAAAACCCTATCTGCCCAAGTGGGAACTTTCCTGGCTGGTGGCCCCAGAACAACCTGGCTTTAGCGACTGTAGATAAAGGTTGGTGCCACATTTTCTGGACGATACCCGGCCACGGTGCAGATCGCCATGGACTCAGACGGCGAAATCTCAGCGGCCCCGGCCACGCCGATCACACAATCGGAGTAGCGCACGGGTAGAATACTGCGACGGCAGTTATTCAAAGCATCTGCCGCACTGGTGTCTGCCAGGGTGCTGTAGATGGTATTTACGCAGGTCGCCAGGTCATCGGGCCGGCGATCGCGGCTACAGGCCCCCAGGGCTTGGCTAGGGTCAACGGCTGTTTTAGCTACGATATCAACCACACAACTGGACACTCGTTCGGGATGTAAGGCCTCGGCACAACTCGCTGTCGCCACCTCCAAACCGATACCAGCATCGATTAAAGAGGCGGTGCAGCGATCGTAGGGATTGGCCTGGGCCGGCTTCGGGGCTGCCAGCACTGACGGTACAACCAGAAGCCCAAGGATTGCAAACGGTATTGCAGAACACTGGCCAAGGGACCGAGAAAGATCAAAATGAACCATAACAGAACGTTAAGGGTTATATCGCTTGGTTAACGGTTGTAATTGACAGTTACCGAGTGTAAGTCAATGAAATACATGGTCTTGCTTCACCAAGATACTGTTCCTGGCTGGAGTTGTCCATGTCTTCGGTTTCAAACCGCTAGATCTTCTACAGTGAAGAGAGTAGCAGGAAAAGTCTATTGCGTGACCCAGAGGTTAATTTTGTATGCGCCTGAGTGACCTAACCCATCCCAATCAATTGCATGGTCTATCGATTCGGCAGTTGGAAGACATTGCCCGACAAATTCGCGAGAAGCATTTAGAAACCGTGGCCACCAGCGGCGGTCATCTGGGACCGGGCTTAGGTGTGGTCGAGCTAACGCTGGCGCTCTATCAAACCCTTGACCTCGACCGCGACAAAGTGGTTTGGGATGTGGGGCACCAGGCCTACCCCCACAAGCTGATTACCGGTCGCTATGCCGACTTTCATACCCTGCGCCAAAAGGATGGGGTGGCCGGTTATCTGAAGCGGAGCGAGAGCCGTTTTGACCACTTTGGGGCAGGTCATGCCTCCACTAGCATTTCCGCTGCCCTGGGCATGGCCCTGGCTCGGGATATGGCTGGGGACACCTACAAGGTCGCTGCCATCATCGGCGATGGCGCTCTCACTGGCGGTATGGCTCTGGAAGCGATCAACCACGCCGGTCACTTGCCCCATACCAACCTGCTGGTGGTCCTGAATGACAATGAAATGTCCATTTCTCCCAACGTGGGGGCAATTCCCCGCTACCTCAATAAAATGCGCCTGAGTCCTCCGGTTCAGTTTCTCACTGATAACCTAGAGGAGCAATTTAAGCATCTGCCCTTTGTTGGTAGCTCCCTTTCCCCCGAACTGGATCGAGTCAAGGAAGGGATGAAGCGGCTGGCCGTACCTAAGGTCGGAGCGGTGTTTGAAGAACTGGGCTTTACCTACATGGGGCCAGTGGATGGTCACAATCTGCAGGAATTGATAGCCACCTTTAAAGAAGCCCATAAGCACACTGGACCGGTGCTGGTACACGTGGCTACCACCAAGGGCAAGGGCTATGCGATCGCTGAAAAGGATCAGGTTGGCTACCATGCCCAGTCACCCTTTGACCTCTCCACGGGTAAAAGCCTACCCTCCTCTAAACCCAAGCCCCCCAGTTACTCCAAGGTGTTTGCCGAAACCCTGATCAAACTGGCCGAAGCCAACCCCAAAATCATCGGCATCACGGCGGCCATGGCCACCGGCACCGGGTTGGATAAGCTGCAGCAGGCGTTACCCAAGCAATACATCGACGTTGGTATTGCTGAGCAGCACGCCGTTACCCTGGCCGCGGGTTTGGCCTGTGAAGGTATGCGCCCCGTGGTCGCCATCTATTCCACCTTCCTGCAGCGCGGGTTTGACCAAATCATCCATGACGTCTGTATTCAAAAGCTACCGGTCTTTTTCTGCCTAGACCGGGCCGGCATTGTTGGGGCCGATGGTCCTACCCACCAAGGCATGTACGACATTGCCTACCTGCGCTGCATCCCCAACATGGTGCTGATGGCCCCCAAGGATGAAGCCGAACTCCAGCGGATGCTAGTCACGGGTATTAACTACACCGATGGGGCGATCGCCCTGCGCTATCCCAGGGGTAATGGCTACGGGGCTCCCCTGATGGAAGAGGGCTGGGAAGCACTGCCCATCGGCAAGGCGGAAGTGCTACGCCAGGGCGACGACGTGCTGTTGTTGGGTTACGGATCCATGGTGTATCCCGCCATGCAAACCGCCGAAATCCTCAGTGAACACGGTATCGAAGCCACGGTCGTGAACGCTCGTTTCGCTAAACCCCTGGATACGGAGCTAATCGTGCCCCTGGCCAGAGAGATCGGCAAGGTCGTCACCCTGGAGGAAGGCTGCCTCATGGGTGGCTTCGGTTCCGCCGTCGCCGAGGCCATTGTAGACGCCCAGGTGCCAGCTTCCCTGCTGCGCCTCGGGGTGCCCGATGTTTTGGTGGACCATGCTTCTCCCGATCAATCTAAGGCCACTCTGGGGCTCACCCCACCCCAAATGGCGGAGCGCATTCTCAGCACCTACCAGGTCGAAAAGCCGGTTTTGGCGCTTTAAGCCCCAGTACAGCCGCTGGGCTGAGGGCTAAGCGGCCATTTTAGTTGTGGCCCGGTCTAAGGTTCTCAGGCCAAACAGTTTAAGAGCCCCCTTCCCCTGGCACGGCCAGGGGAAGGGGAGTCAATATCTTCCTTAACCCGGTCCATCTTCTGGGTGCAGTGGGGGGCTAAGGTCGGCCTTGAAGCGGTACGATTAGAAGCCGAACTAGAACTGGCCCAGACTTTCCCGTTGCCGAACGCTTGAGATAGTCATGGCCCAGGCTGGGCAAATCCATCATAAGGAGTTAGGTCAACAGCCTATGAAGCCAAGCTTGGCACTTTTTGCTGAGCCAGTTCTGGCCTTAGCCAGACGGTCGTTTTGGTTAAGTCTCTGGTTATTGTGGGCCCCAATGGTCATTTATATGGCCTGGTTGAATCGCGGCCATGATCTTGTCCTAATCCAGTTAGCACTCCTGGTGGTGGCTGTGATTGGACTAGGGGTGATTAACGGGGAAACCGCCGTAGTGTTCTACCAGCACTGGCGTCCGTCTGCGGCTCACCAGCGGGGCTGGCTGCAACGTTGGCTGCCCTGGCTGGCCTCCCCTAGGCTCCCCGCCCCCCCCCGCCCCCAGGGGGGGATGTCTCGCTCAACCGACCTAGGTGTAACGGCTCAGGGGCCCTTTGTCTCCGTGGTGGTAGTAGCCTACCTGCCCAACGAGCAAGAGATTATCGAAGAAACCCTACTCCACTGGCTCACCCAGGTCGAGGTGCCCATGGCGGGCTGGGAGCTGATTTTGGCCTACAATACCCCCTCCCCCCTCCCGGTTGAAGCCCGCCTACGTCAACTCGCCCGTCAACATCCGGCTCTGGTTCTCCTGCCAGTGGCCCAGAGTCGCTCTAAGGCGGCGAACCTGAATGCGGCCCTCAGTCAGGTAAAGGGCGAGATGACCTGTATTTTCGATGCCGACCACCATCCCTCCCCCGATTGCCTCCGCCGAGCCTGGGAGTGGTTGGCCCCTGGGCATTACGATGGGGTGCAGGGGCGCAACATTATTCGCAATGCCGGCGATAACTGGCTCACCCATTTGGTCGCGGTGGAGTTTGAATCTATCTATGGGGTCAGTCACTACGGCCGGTCATTGTTGGCGGATACCGCTCTGTTTGGTGGTTCTAACGGCTACTGGCGGACGGCTGCCATCCGCGACTTGGGGTTTTACCCCAATCGCTTAACAGAAGATATTGACGCCACTGTGCGGGGCATTTTGAGGGGCTATCGCCTGGTTCATGATCCAGCGATTGTTACCACGGAGTTGGCTCCAACCAGCCTACGGGGGCTGTGGTTGCAACGCCAGCGCTGGAGTCAGGGCTGGCTCGAAGTGGCTTGGATCTACATGGATCGGGTCGGGCGATCGCCCCATCTAGACCCGGTGCAAAAGACCTACTGGCTGCTCATGTTGCTCTTTAGCCAGTGCTTCTACCCCCTGGTTTGGCAGGTTGTACCAATGCTGCTGAGTATCCATTTCAGCATTTCCAATCGCGATTTGAACTTTGAAAACTTGAATATGGTCATGATGGGGTTACTGACCTTGAGCGTAATCCTACAGGTAGCCTTAGCTATGCGGTTACGTCCGACCCATTCAGCCTATTCTCGCCGCCACGGAGTCCTCTATTGTGCTCTGTCGCCAGTATATTTTTGGTTTAAGGTCCTGGTTGGCATGGTGGCGCTGTATAACCATCTCTGTGGTAGCCGCGTTTGGCATGTTACCGCTCGCACCCAGTCCCCCCCCGCTGACCTAGGCTTGGGCTTAACCGCATCTCCCAAACCCTGTTCGGTCAAAAGTCGCTAGGGGAACCCACGAAAATGATCTGGTCACTAGCGATGGAATCCACTGCAGTGGGATAGGCCCATGGACTCCGCGGTTTTCCTAGAGTTACTTCAGCGCCATCGGGCCATTGCCGTCATTCGCACGGATGAGTTGAATCAGGGCTTGCATTTGGCCCAGGCCGCTGCGGCTGGAGGTCTGCGGTTGATTGAAATTACCTGGAATAGCCGCTACCCCAGCCAACTGATTACTCAACTGCGAGAACAACTACCCCATTGCCATATTGGCGCCGGTACCATGCTGGCGATTTCCGATCTGGAGCAGGCGATTGCCGCGGGTGCGGAGTTTTGCTTTGCGCCCTACACCCATCTCCCGATGGTGCAATGGGCTAGAGAACACCATCTGCCCCTGGTGCCGGGTGCCCTGACCCCCAGTGAAATTGTCACCGCCTGGCAGGCGGGGGCCTGCGCTGTGAAGGTGTTTCCCATCAGTGCCGTGGGGGGGGCCAGCTATATCCGCAGCCTACAGGGGCCGCTGGGTGCCATTCCCCTGGTTCCAACTGGCGGTGTCACCCTGGCCAATGCCCCAGCGTTGTTGCAGGCTGGGGCAACGGCGGTGGGGCTGTCGACTGGGCTGTTTGCCAACACCGCGATCGCCCAGGCCGATTGGGACAGCATTACCCATACCTGTCAACAGTTGGTCGAGGTGTGCCAGGCGATCACCCCATTGAGCCCGCCGGTTCTCTAGCCAGACTAAACCAGAGGTCCCTAGGACCAGGTTGAGTCTGGCTAGCCGGTTTTGGGAAACTTTTTAAGACTAGCGCCCGTTTCGAGGGAATCTGGCTATCATTAGCCATGGAGAAAAGCCAGCCTCAAAATCCAGGCCAAAATCTAGGTCTAGATCGCCAATGTCTCAGGGTCAAGCATCGTGGGCGATTATGAAACCTCACCATCGTTAGCTAACGCTTAATAACCATCATGATTAGCGCGGTTGTTCCTCCCCAGCCCTTACCTCAACCTCAGCAGCCTCCCTCGACCCCAACCTCAGTACGGGAAAGGGCGGCGGCGGGCTACTTTCGCGATATTGCCCTATGGCTCAATGAACCCTTGGTGACCCAGGGCATCTTCGTCCAGGTCCAAGCGGATCAACGCCCCGGTTGCCTCAAGCTCATGGTGGAGTTTGAGCGATCGCCTATCAAAGACCGCCTACTCCGTTTCCTCTGTCATCGGGTCTGGCAACTGAACTCAGAACTGATTGAGGGCATTCATGTTTTGGCCCGTCCCGTGGGTTGGCAACGGGTGCTCTGGCAGCAGCGGGTTCGGATCGTCACTCCGGCCCTCAAGCGTCGTAAAGCCCAGGACCAATTAACCCAAGCTTGCCAGTCGGGATCGCCCCTGCCTCCGCAAATCCGGGCTCCTAAACGGCGGCCTAAACGGATTCCCAAACAGCAACTAAAAACCCTACGGGCCTTTATGTTGACTGGCTCCGCGGTAGCCGCCTTTTTGCTCGGTTGTATGCTGGAGGTGTTGACCTCCAGGTCATCCCCCACCCTGCCCACGTTTTCGGCCCAGGTCCATACCCATACTCCGGATAGCGCTGCCGCTGCCAGCGCCGATACCCGATCGGGGGGTGCCCCGCCAGCCTCCAGGGAACCGGTAGCCCGGCGTCGGTCAGGTGCCGCCAACCTAGTCAATCACCCCAAACCTTCCTTGCTGGCCCCAGCTCGCCGGGCCGATCGACCCTCGGTGGTAGATACAGCCCTGGAGCCGGTGGGGGTCATTGCTCACCAAAAACCCACGCCGGTTCCCGCCGATGAAGTGACCCTGCTGTTTGGCGGTGATGTGTCCTTAGAGGATTTGGACCTGGAACAGCTAGAAGCTGCCGGGGGCTTATTTGCTGAGGTCGAGGATTATTTCCAGGCCGATGTGTCGATGGTGAACCTGGCTACTCCCTTGGCCACGGCAGCCACTAATTTAAACGAAGAACTGCTGCAGAAAAAACGACCCGATGCGGTCGAAGTACTGGTCAATAGCGGCATCGATATTGTCAACCTGACCAACAGCAACCTGATGCAGTATGGCACAGAAGGGCTGTCAGAGACCCTCAACGCCCTGGATAGCAAGGGCCTCTACCGGGTGGGGGCCGGCCGTAATGCTGTGGAAGCCCGTCGTCCTGAGATCTTGGATGTGAAGGGCAAGCGGATTGCCTACCTGAGCTATGCCATGGGCGGTAATAACGCCGCCATGGATACCACCGCCCTGAAGGAACGGGCGGGGGCCAGCGATGCGGCAGTCGCCAGGGAAGTGGAAAACTTCAAGCAATCCACGGCCTTCAAAGAGCGGGCCGGGTTTAATGCTCAAAATATGCCGCAAATTGTGGAGGATCTGAAAGCTATTCGCCAAGAGGTGGATTGGATTGTGGTCAACTTCCGCTGGGTGGATCACCTCACCGAAAAGCCCAACTTTCTACAGACTAACCTGGCCCGTTTGGCCATTGATCAGGGGGCGGATGTGGTTGTCGGCTACCATCCCACGGTGATTCAGGGGGCTGAAATTTACAAGGGCCGTCCCATCGCCTATTCTCTGGGTGACTTTGTCTTCAAGGCCGATCAGCCCGTGGAGGATCAAGACTCCGCCGTACTGAAAGTTTCTCTGCAAGAGGATCAGATGCGGGTGGAGTTTGTCCCCGTGCAGGTGCGGGATTCCCGCCCCAAAACCCTGACGGGTAAGGCGGGCGAAGCCGTTCTAGAACGCATTAAGCAGGCTTCGGCCCAGTTTGAACGCCCCATGGAATCCCCGGTTGTGCTGGATCTGAAGGCTCCTGCCCCAGCCCCGGCAGAAACCGCTGACCCCACCAGTCCCTTCGTTACTCCTGAAGCTGATAAAACCCTCATTCTGGAGCCAGAATCCCAGGCTGAACCGGATTCCCCGGTTGCTCCGGTACTCCAGCAGGAGTCACCCCCCGCGGCCCCGGAAACAACCCCGGCCGTTGACTCGGAGGGCTTGCCTAGCCTGGATCTCCAGGAGCAAATCGATGATGAATTACAGGAATGGGGTCCCAAGGTATCTCCTAAACAGAAGGAATTTCAGCCCATTCCCCAAAATCGATCCGCCGCACCCGAGGCGGATCTGGATGCCCAGCTTCAACCCCCTCTGCTGCGGTCGTTGACTGCCCCCGCTAAAGCCAACCAAGCTACCCCGCTCCCCTCTACCGCCCCCGGATCTGACCCCTGGACCGATAGCGTTCCTGCGGTGCCTACCCCCCTAGAGCCTGCCCTGGAGGAGCAAACCCAACCCAGAGCTGGCTCGGCAACGATAGGCAGACCTGGACCTGCGGCGGATCCTAGCTCGGCAGCCCCCTCGATCAAAGAGGGGAGGCCGGACACCCCGGCCTATCCCAAAGCGCCCGAGGCCATTCCAGCCCAAGCGGAACCCCTAGTTGGGCCGCTCGGATCCGTTGATGAGGCTACCAGTGAGGCGATCGCCCTGACGACAGCGACCCATCCCGCGACCGCTAGCCCCCTCCCATCGCCCCTCCTGGATGGGGAGGCCCCCTCCCCCTGAGCCGCTCAACTCCGCCTGGAGCTGTGGTAACGTCTAGGCATGGAACTCTTGAGGTGCTCTGTGTTTGCGATCGCCCTAAAAGCAGACTCACCCCCGGTCTATATTTTGTCGGATACCGAGACGGGCTCACGGTTAGAGTTAGTGCCCTCTCGGGGGGGCATCGCCACCCGCTGGCAGGTCGAAAATCAAGAAATTTTTTACTTTGATCGCGATCGCTTCGCCGATCCATCCCTGTCGGTACGGGGGGGGATTCCGATTCTGTTTCCCATCTGTGGTAACTTGCCGGACAACCAGTACCACCTCAATGGTCAAACCTACACCCTCAAGCAGCACGGCTTTGCCCGCGATTTACCCTGGCAAGCCAGCCAGCAGGCTGTCACCGAGGCGGCCAGCCTGACCCTGGAATTGGTCAGCAACGAGACCACCCTTTCCCAGTATCCCTTTGATTTCAAGCTGGCCTTTACCTTTGAACTGCACGGCCACATCCTTGATCTGCGCCAACGGTTTAGCAACCGCTCCGATCGACCTATGCCCTTTGCGACCGGGCTACATCCCTACTTTTGGGTGAGCGACAAAACCCAACTTGAGTTTGAGATCCCCTCCAGCCAGTATCGTAACCACCTAACCGGCAGGTTAGAATCCTTTAGCGGAGCCTTTGACTTTAGCCAACCGGAAATTGACCTGGCCTTTCAAGACCTACAGGCCCAGGCGGCTACAGTGACCGATCACCAGTTGCGACGACGGCTAACGCTGTCCTGGAGTAGCGACTATACCCGGTTGGTTTTCTGGACGGTGCAGGGCAAAGACTACTACTGCCTGGAGCCCTGGACCGCCCCTCGCAATGCTCTGAATAGCGGGGAGAATCTGCTGATTCTAGAGCCTCAGCAGACCTTAGAAACCCACGTTCGCATGGCGGTGGCGTTCCTTTAACCGGTGAGCCCCGCCCGAGTGGGATAACGACGCAACAGAGAGTAAAAACGCTGCAGGTCTAGGCTGCGAGGATCCATGCGATTGCCCGAGCGATCCACCGCCTGATGGGTGGTAATACGACTGTCGGGAATCGTAGTTTGGGCCAGCAACCAGGCCAGGGAGTCGTACTGGGCCTGGGTATAGCCGCTATGGCTGCGACGGTTGTTCATGCCGTCGCCGGGAGTCTCTAGGGAAACGTGATAGGCAAAGTTGTTGACCGAGGGGGGAAAGTTAGGATTAGTGCGCACGGTTTCAGGACCGTTGGGGCCGTTGAAGACCGAGTTGCCTGCCCCAAAAGCCCGCTTTTCTGGAGGCACAATATAGTAGATGGTGCCATCGCGACCAATCAGCGCATGATAGCTCACCTGGTCTTGGTCCCGGGGGTGGGGGGTGCGAAACAGATTGATGGCACTTTGGGCAGAACCCACGGTTTCGTGCAGCACGGCAATGAACTGGTTTTGGAGAACGTTGCCGTAAACATCCGTGGCAAAGCGATCGCCATAGTTGGTTGGATCAGCCAGAACAGTCACCTGGCGGGGGAGGCCCTGAGCCAACTGGGTTTCCTGAGGCAGCTTAAAGTCAACCGGGCCAGGTTCTAAACCTTTCAGCGGCGTGAGGCGGTCTGCGGTCATGGGTAGGGCGGGCAGACCCACCACCCTCTGCACGGGCTGGAGCGGAGCGGTTGCTTGGGCTGGCCGCATGCCCAAACCTAAACCCACCATGAGGGCAAAGCTCAACAAGCCGATCATCCAACGACGAGTCATGGTCATCCTCTGCGTTTAGACATTATCCAGGTCATAGGTTTTTAGCCCTGATTTTTTCTATTTAACCCCTGACTTGGACCACTCACAGTAAAGCAACCGCCTATTTTGGCAGTTGCTTTACCGAACCAATATTTTTTTACCCTGAACTGACTGGAATGGAACAGATTTTTTGAGCCCAGGACAAAATCCTGGGGCCAGAGACCTAGGCTTTCTTCAGCCAGCTGAACATCGCTCTGAGATCCTGGCCAACCGCTTCAATGGGATGTTCCGCTTCACGGCGGCGCATGGCGGTAAAGCCAGCGTTGCCGGACTGATTTTCCAGCACAAACTCTCGGGCAAACTGGCCAGTCTGAATTTCCCTAAGGATTTTCTTCATCTCGGCCCGGGTTTCGTCGGTAATAATGCGGGGGCCGCGGGTATAGTCGCCGTACTCCGCGGTGTTGGAGATACTATCGCGCATTTTGGCCAGGCCACCCTCCACGACCAGGTCCACAATCAGTTTCACTTCGTGGAGGCATTCGAAGTAGGCCAACTCAGGTTGGTAGCCAGCATTCACCAGGGTTTCAAAACCAGACTTAATCAGCTCGCTGAGGCCACCGCAGAGCACCACCTGTTCGCCAAACAGGTCGGTTTCGGTTTCTTCCCTAAAGGTGGTTTCCAGAATGCCGGCGCGGGTACCGCCAATCCCTTTGGCGTAGGCCATGGCCCGATCGCGAGCCTGGCCCGTAGCATCTTGGTGAACAGCAAACAGGCAGGGCACCCCTTGCCCCTCCTGGTAGGTGCGACGGACCAGATGACCTGGCCCCTTGGGGGCGACCATGACCACATCCACATCGGCGGGGGGCACAATCTGGCCAAAGTTGATGTTAAAGCCATGGGCAAACAGCAGCACATTGCCCGCTTCTAGGTTAGGCTCAATCGTGTCTTTGTAGATGGCCTTCTGCACCTCATCGGGCAATAGAATCATCACCCAATCAGCCAACTGGGCGGCATCGGCTACGGGCTTGACCGTCAGCCCCTCGGCCTCGGCCTTGGCAATGGAGCGACTCCCCTCGTATAGGCCTACCACCACATTTACGCCGCTATCTTTCAAATTCAGGGCATGGGCATGGCCCTGGGAACCGTAGCCAATGATGGCCACGGTTTTACCGTTGAGTAAGTCTAGGTTGGCGTCACTGTCGTAGTACATGCGGGCCATGGGGGGTCTCCTTAATTCACAGACGGGGTGTTTGCTTCGCAAGCTCTTGATCTTACCAAACCAGGGTGACCTCCGAAACAGGGCGCAGGATGGCCGGCGGGTTCCACCGATTTTGGGGGCGGCATCAGCGGGGTAGCAATCAGCAATACTCCAGATCTCAACCAGTCCGGTAGAGCAGACCGCACGCCTCAACCGTTGCGTTGAGCCGCTCCAGCCTCCACTATGGAGGGCAAAGGCAGAGAGGCAAGATGGCATGGAATTCGTCAAGATAGTCCTGGTGACAGGCCCGGCCCGTTCTGGCAAAAGTGAGTGGGCCGAAGCGATGGCCCAGCATGCTCAAAAACGAGTGACCTACATTGCCACCTCCACCCTTAATCCCGAGGATCAGGACTGGCAGCGGCGGATTCAGCAGCACCGCCAACGACGTCCGCCTGACTGGCAGTTGCAAGAAGTTCCCCTAGCCTTGGCCGAGGTCATTGGCGCAGGCACGGCCCAGGATTGTTTCTTGGTTGACTCCCTGGGCACCTGGTTAGCCAACCTGCTGGACCAGGATGAAGAAACCTGGCAAGCTACGGTTTTGGCCTTCCTGGCCAGCCTGCAGAACACTGCCAGCCAGGTGATTTTGGTGGCCGAGGAAACCGGCTGGGGAGTGGTGCCCGCCTATCCCATGGGCCGGCAGTTTCGCGATCGCCTGGGGGCTTTGACCCGCCAGGTGGGGACTGTGGCCGATGCCGTTTACTTGGTGGTGGCTGGCCATGCCCTCAATCTACGGCAATTAGCCATCCCCTTAGACTCGCCTAGGTAGGCGGTCTCATGAGTTGTAAGCAGGGGGTTTGGGGGCTGTGCCCTTCGGCTGAGCGGCTGACGACGAAGCCCCCAGACCGGGGGGGCATCCCCTCCACCCCCAACCGCATCTCCTATTCAAGGGCATCCACTTACGGAGCCTCCGGGCACTTTGCTAAGAAAACCTGGCAAAGACCACGGCGGCCTGGCAAACAAGCTAGGATCAGGTTCACCATCCATCCGAGTTGTTTGACCTGGGGGTCGCGACTACCGTGGCTGAGATAGGGGGTTTATCGGGGTTTTCTATGGCAACCCAAGAGCAAGTACGGAATTTTTTGGCCCATTGGTTTCAGTTGGGCAAGCCGGTGGTGCTGGCGGGAAATCAGGGCGAATGCCTGCCGGCCCCGGTGTTTTACCAGGGTGGTTATAGCCAGGCCTTTGAAGATTGCTGGCAGCGGATTATGAGCACTGGCGGTGAGGGCTGCTACCTGAGGGGAACCACCCAGAGCATTGCAACCATGCTGACCCCCGCCTGGGAAGTCACGGCCTGCGCTCGCTGCACTATGCCTGTGGCCATTCCTACCCTGGGCATGATGAAGTTCCCCTGTCCCTGCCATGATCTCTACTCCTGGCCTAACTACGAGGTACCGATCCCCCGTAGCGCTGTGGACGACCAGCAGTACCTGAGCGAGATCCAAAAAAGCCTCAACCAGCTTCGGGACCTCCCTCCCCCTGGCCGCCGTGCCCCCTACGAAACCGGGGAAACTAACGCTTTTTCCTCCTGGCGAACCATGTCGTAAACCATAAAGTCGTGGGCCATGATCGTGTTAGGGAATATGGCCTGGGCTTCGGCTAACAAATCGGCCAGTTGAATATCGTTGCCCGGGGCGTAGCGGGGACTAAAGTGGGTCATGATTAGTTGCTTCACCTGGGCCGCCAGGGCCACCTGAGCTGCCATGGTGGAGGTGCTGTGCAGCCGCTGGTAGGCGAGTTCCGCATCACGATGGGAAAAGGTGGCTTCGTGGATCAACACATCAGCCCCGGTGGCTAGGGCCACGGCGCGATCGCAGTAGATGGTGTCCGTGCAATACACCAGCTTGCGCCCTACCAGGTCCGGTCCGCATAGATCGGCCCCGTGGACCACCCGGCCATTGGGCAGCTTCACTCGCTGGCCCTGCTTGAGCTGGCCATAGATGGGGCCAGAGGGTATGCCAAGGGCCTGGGCCCGCTCCACATCAAAACGACCCGGGCGATCGCGCTCCTCCACCCGATAACCGTAGGCGGGAACTCGATGCTCGAGCAAATCGCACAGAACTCGGAATTCATCGTCCTCAAACACTAGCCCCGGCGACACGGCATGGACCTTGATCGGCAGGGTAAAGTGGGTTTGGGAATAGCGGCGACAGGCCTGCAGATAGTCATGCAAGGGCTTGGGGCCATAGATATCAATGCGCTGCTGCCGGTTACCAGCCAATCCACAACTGGCCAGTAACCCCATCAGGCCAAAAATATGATCGCCATGCATGTGAGAAATGAAGATGCGGCGAATCTGGCTAGACTTAAACTCACTGCGCAAAAACTGGTGCTGGGTGCCCTCGCCGCAGTCAAACAACCATACCTCGGCCCGCTGGGGCAGCCGCAGCGCTACGCTAGAGACATTGCGTGAACGGGTGGGCACCCCAGAGCTGGTACCGAGGAAAGTAATCTGCACGGGCTTGGTTCCATCACTTACCCACCTATCTTGCCACGAGCCACCACAATCGGTGGAAACTAGGGCAGAGTAAGAAGGTTAAGTAGGCAGGTGCCATTGAATAGAAGATGCGGGTAGGGGTAGCCCCCCGGCCTGGGGGCTTCGTCGTCAGCTGCTCAGCCGAAGGGTGCAGCCCCCAAATCCCCTGCTTACCATTCAGTACACTGGGTTATTTATGCTCAATTGGTTGTTATGGATAGGTGAAGTATGAAGGTGGTGTTGCAAGCATTGGGGTTAGGAAGTCTGGGGCTGGGCAGCCTGGCCATTGCCACCGGGGCCGCCGCAGAACCGCCGGCGGTTTACTACTCCTGGCGCGCCATGGAGACCAGCGTGACCCAGTGCGTTAATCAGGCCCGCCAGGCCCTAGCGACCGAGGCACTCATCCCTGTGCAGGCAGATGAAAACAGTGTAGCTGGCCAGTCGGATGACGCCACCGCGGTGTTTATCTGTCTGGAAAGCCCTGGTGCAAGTACGGTGCTGGTGATTGTCTCCAGCCAGGACGAAACTAACGCCCTGGCCCTTAGAGAGGCCCTCAAGGCTGCCTTCTAGACCCATGCGGGTAGTTGCCTACTGCTATCGCGAGTCCACCGATCCCAGGCCCTCCAACCCTACCCCTGGGGGCTATGTCATCGATCAAATCGATCAAGTCTACGAAGATTGGGCCTTGCCCGCAGACCCTAGCTACCGTCCCCAACTCAGCCAACTGAGACAGGACAATCAGGCCAACCCCGCCGACCTGGTGCTGGTAAATCGTTTAGCCGATCTCGGCCATACCCTGGCAGAGGTGCAGGAGTGCCTTACCGCTCTGGAAACGATGGGGAGCGTGGTCCTGACCGGGGAAGGCCCCCTGCCCCCTGGGTCTAGAGCTGATTTCTGGGCTGGATTACAGTTGGCCCAAGCCATTCAAGATGGGTTGCGCCGCCGTCAATTGCGGGTAGGCCATGCCCGCAATCGTCTCAAAGCCCTGCCCCCGCCCGGTAAAGCCCCCTATGGCTATCGCCGCGGCCAAGACCGCTACCTCATCGATCGCACCGCAGCGCCAGTCATCACCGCCTTCGTGAATGAGTTTTTGCTGTACGGGTCCCTGCGCCGGGCTGTCCGCTTGGTGGAAAGCCGGTTTGGTAAACGCATCTCCGTTTCCACCGGCCGTCGCTGGCTCACCCATCCCGTCTACCGCGGTGACTTGCAGTATCGGGATGGCCAGATCCTGCGCGACACCCACGGGGCGATTATTTCCCGGGCCGAAGCGGCTCAGATCGATCGGCTGCTGCGCCGCAATAGCCAACTGCCCCCCAGAACCGCCGGGGCGCCGCGATCGCTGGCGGGGTTGGTGAGGTGCCAAGCCTGCGGTAGTGCCCTGCGAGTTTCTCAAACCACGCGGCGGGGCCAAGCAAAAACCTACCTCTACCTGAGGCCCGTGGCCTGCGCCCAGACCCCCCGTTGCCAGGCTATTGCCTACGATACCCTTCTAGGGAAGGTGATTAACCAAATTTGCCACGACTTACCCGAGGCCGTCGCCCGGTGGGGATTAGACCAGTCCCCGGACGATGCCGATCCTAGCTCCTCGCCCCTGGCGACCCTACGCCAACAAATTCACCATAAAGAATCCACCCTTGCCCAACTGCCGGCCCTAGTGGCCGCTGGTATCCTCGATGAGGAAACCGCTGACCTGCGCCGCTACAAACTGCAGGGGGAAATCGCCCAACTCGAGCAGCAAATCGCCCAACTGCCGCCGGTCAATCTGCAAGAACTGTCCCAGTCTGTCTCCATTCCCCAATTCTGGCTAGACCTATCGGAATCGGAGCGACGCTTCTTTTTCCGAGAGTTTATCCGGGCCATTGATATCCTGCGCCAGGGCAAAGCCTGGGCTGTGCAGCTTGTCCTAGTGTTTTAGGGCACCCCCTCACCCGCCCCCGGGTCTGCTACCATCGGCGTGTTGACTGGGGCAGGATCATGGCTAAGTTTGTTCTCTGGGGCAGCTACTGCGAGAACGTTTTGGAGCAGCGGGCCCCCTACCGGGAAGCCCATCTGCAGGGGCTACAACAGCAAAAGGAGCAAGGCCTGTTACTGGCCCTGGGTCCAACCATGGACAATAGTAAGGTTTTCGGCATCTATGAAGCCGAGGATGAGGCGACGGTCAGAGGCCTGGTTGAGGCAGACCCCTACTGGCAGCATGGCATTTGGACCGACTACGCCATTTACGAGTGGAACCAGGTTTTTTAGCCCAGGGCTGTTTTAATAGCTCTCTCCAGGGGGCCCCGAAACTTGCAGTTCAAAGCCCCTGGCCCATTTCAGCCCTCATCCAGTCGATAAATTGTCTGGCAGTCCGGCCCGATCGGCCATTGTGGCGGGTGGCCCATTGCAACGCGCGGGCGGTTAACTCCGCTTCGG
>DVEE01000393.1 GCA_015295885.1 Leptolyngbyaceae cyanobacterium M65_K2018_010 | reverse complement strand
TCCGATCTGGAAGGGGGAAAAAATCCGCTAGAGTGACTAAACAGCCATTTTTTGTGATGGCCTTCAGGGCTGGGGACTCAACGCCCGAAACAGCCGCTGGACCGAGGATTTGCGTCTACCTCGAGTTCCTGAATTTAATGTACATCCACCATCTTGTATGAAGAAAGTTTTCGTCCTCGATACCAACGTATTGCTCCACGACCCCACGGCAATGTTTAGGTTTGAGGATAATGATGTGGTTTTACCCATCACCATCATTGAAGAGCTGGATCGCTTCAAAAAAGAAACCGCTGATACCGGTCGCAATGCTCGCTACGTGTCACGCACCCTCGATGAGCTTAGACGCCAGGGGTCTTTGGTCCACGGCATTCCCCTGGATCACGGGGGGCACCTCAAAGTTGCCCTCTGCCACCGCGACACCCTCCAGCAACTTCCCGCCGAGCTAGAGGGAGATCAGGGGGACAACGCCATTTTGGCCGTAGCGATGGAATATCGGCACCACCACGATCTGCCCGTGGTGCTGGTGAGCAAAGATACCAACCTGCGGATTAAGGCCGATGCCCTGGGCCTGGTGGCAGAGGATTACGAAACCGACAAGGTGGATATCGACGACCTCTACACCGGCACCATTGAGGTCATGGTTTCCGCAGAAACCATGAGTCAGTTATTTGGGGAAGGGCACCTGCGGCTCGATAGGCCCCTCTACCCCAATCAAGCGATTACCCTGGTTGACGAGTCCAACCCGGCCCATACGGCCCTTGCCTTTGTTCAAGGGAATAGCGGCAAAATTTTACCCCTCACTAAGCTGCCCCACGCCGGCGTCTCGCGGGTGCAACCCCGCAACCGGGAACAGCGGTTTGCCTTTGAGCTGCTGTTGCAAGATTCCATTTCCCTGGTGACGCTGGTGGGTAAGGCGGGAACCGGCAAAACTCTACTGGCCATCGCCGCCGGGGTACAGAAGGTGGCTGATGAACGACTGTACTCGCGGTTACTGATTGCCCGGCCCATCGTACCCCTAGGCCGCGACATTGGCTACCTGCCCGGCGACATTATGGAAAAGCTCAACCCCTGGATGCAGCCCCTCTACGACAACTTTGACCTGATTTTTGGCACCCAGGACGCCCGGGGTAAGCCGGATCACTGGCGTCGCGGCCATGAAGAGATGATCGATCAGGGGCTATTGCAAATTGAACCGCTCACCTACATTCGGGGTCGATCGATTCCTAAGCAGTTTTTGATCGTGGATGAAGCCCAAAACCTCACCCCCCACGAAGTGAAAACCATCC
>DVEE01000337.1 GCA_015295885.1 Leptolyngbyaceae cyanobacterium M65_K2018_010 | reverse complement strand
GGCCCAGATTGAGAATATGGCCACGATTGCCAGCTTTTTTGATGGTGTCTAGGATGCGATCGCGGATCAGTTCCCTAGAGCCAAATAGCACTGCCGGATCCACATTGCCCTGTACCCCGAGGCCAGGTCCCAGACGCCGACGCGCTTCTGCCATGTCCAAGGTCCAATCTACGCTGACGATATCCACCCCGGACTCACCCATCAGGTCAAAAATGCCGGCACTGCCACTGATATACAGAATCAGGGGTGTATCGGGGTGGGTTTGCTTCACCTGCTGGACCACCCGCTGCTGATAGGGTAAGGCAAAGATGCGATAGTCCATTGGGCTCAGTTGTCCGGCCCAGGAGTCAAACAACTGCACCACCTGGGCCCCACAGTCAATCTGGTAGCGCACGTAGGTGGCAATGTTGTCTGCCAACTTACCGAGCAGGCTATGGAGCATAGCCGGTTCCCTAAAGGCCATGCCTTTGATGTGGGTATAACTTTTGGAGGTTTTACCCTCTACGGCATAGGCGGCCAAGGTCCAAGGAGAACCCACAAAACCCAGCACCGCGGCCTCATTCCCCACTTCCTGGCGCAGGGTTTGCAGAATGGTGCGGATGTAGGGCAGCGCCGTTTCTGGGTCGAGCGCATGGATTGCATCGATTTGGGCCTGGGTGCGAATCGGCGGATCGATGATTGGGCCTCTGCTTTCCACAATATCGAAGGGAATGCCCATGCCAGGTAGCGGCGTCAAAATATCAGAAAACATGATCACCCCGTCCGGTCGAAAGGCCCGCCAGGGTTGCAAGGAAATTTCTATGGCCAGGTCGGCATTCTCAGAACGCTCCCGAAAGGAGGGGTATTTATCGCGCAAATCCCGGTACACCTGCATATAGCGTCCCGCTTGGCGCATCATCCACACGGGCGGGCGATCTAGGGGTTCGTGGCGAGCGGCGCGAAGCAAATAGGGTACCTGATTTATGGCGGTCATTGAGGCGTCACCAGTGGGTTTACAAAAACGGTTTTTACGTAATCGCTAGCTTATCATTCCGTGATCCTCCCATTCTCAGGTACTGGGCGGTGGCTAGCCAAACTCTGCCCGTGAGAAGGGATCGCTTCACCGTAAAATTAAAGACTGTGAATTATTTGGCGGAACGCAGATTTATCCCATGGAAATTGTGAACTTTTTTGAAAGCCTGGCCGGTAAGTGGTTTTCTCAACGCACTACTCACTACCTGGCTACGCAGAGTTCCCAAGCGGGCCAGTCGAATCTGCTGATTGAGTTTCTGCCCCCCACCGAGGCCAGCCTGATACAAACCTGTGGGCAAGTGGGCCAGGACCCAAGTCAGGTACTCTGTGGCCTAAAAGTCGACCAAGACAGCCGTCTAGACGGGGAAAGCCAAAGTATTCAAAGCTCGGTTGTGATGATCTTTCTGACCCCTCAGGGGGCGGGCCAGGGCCGTTTCTGGCAATCCTCCCCAGCGGCCTTGCCCCTCCAGGGTGACTATCTACTGGAGCAGGAAGTTCTCACCCTGAACAGCCAAACTTCCGCGAACCGCATTGAAGAGCGCCTTTGGTTCGCCAACCCCAATTTGCGCATGCGCACCAGTGTTCTTAAAGTTGGAGAGGAAGTCCAGATGGCCTCCTTTTGCTCGGAGATTCGCTTGGGATTGGCCAAACCCTCCCCCTGAGGGCTGGCTTTAGGGGTTGGGGCCGATCGGGGTAGAGGGGCTAGAACCTAGGGATGGCTTTGCCAGAAGTTGAGTTCTTGCCGGATGCGATCGCGCTCTTCAACACTGGCATAGCGCAGTTGATAACGCAGTTCGCTGATCACCTGACGCCGCCGCTGGGATGAGATAGGAGCATGCATATTTTCAATCCTCAAACTGTAGCTATAACTACAGTTTATCAAGTTGTCCTCCTGGAACGGGCTTGCTTACAAATCTTTGCTCAACCTTCCAGGAGGTTGCCCAGGCAGCCTCGCGCGCGGTTGACCCGATAGTGCAAAAACACCTCATCCCCCACCACCTGGCAAGACAACAAGCTCAGCCGAGGGGCCAGAGGGGCTAAAAAACCCGATCCATCCACCGGGGTGGGAGCCGTTTCCCCCCCTAGAATTAACGGGCATAGGGTCAGATAGACCTCATCGATCAACCCGTGGTGCAGGAGATCCGCCGTTAACCGTCCCCCTCCCAACAGGGCCAGGCTGTTGAGCCCGGCCTGGTGCAGTTGGGCAAAAATCTGGGGCCAGGGCCAGCGGGTTGTCTGCTCTGGGGAGAAGACCCAAATGTGCTCAAAGAGATGACCTCCCTGCCAGGCTTTGGCCCCTGGGAGGGTGGTAATCAGCCCCCTGGGCACCGGCTGCTGAAAAAAGCGGCACTGGGGGTCTAAGCGACCAGAAGGAGACCAAACGATGTGAATGGGTTGATCGGCCTGGCCCCGCTTTCGCCGCTGGGTAAGTAACTGGGCCTCTCGCACCGGCATAGTTGTGCCGTAGGCCCGCAGTGTAGCGCCCCCAAACAACACCCCATCGACCGCCGCCACCTGAGCTTCTAGATGGGCGAGATCCGCCGCTGAAGAAAATCGAGCCGCCTGTCGCTGCCTATCCGCGATTTTGCCATCCAGGCTCATGGCCAGTACCAACCGGGAATGGGGGCGATCGCGGGTGTCTGAACCAGTCATAGTGACCAAATTATAGGATCCCCCAGGAGCGAGGGCTGGGGTCCCCCCTCTGAGCCTGTCCACCGAGCCAAATCTCGTCTACCCCCTGGCCCAGCCTAGGCTAAGGCTAGGCCCATCAACGCCCCTAGGAAATACCGATCAGTGATTGGCCGGTAACCACTCCAGAAACTGTCCGGAAGTACCGTTCCAGCCCTGTAGTTTTGAGTAGAACTAGTCAAGGTAGCCACTGGCCTGCCTTGGTTCCCACCCTGGGACAAGCCTTCAGACGTTCCCTCTAGGGTTGGCTAGGTTCCCAACCGACCGAGGGTAAATCTGGGCTTGCTAGCTAGCTTAGGAAAATCGTGACGATGAAAAACCGTTGGTTTATTCTATTCAGTCTTGTAGCCTGTTTGGGAATTAGCCAGGCGATCGGTCAGCCCAGCTTTTTGAGCGCCCACCGAACCCCCGACCCCGATCAAAAACTGGTCAACCTAACTCGCTCGGTCTACACCGACGAGGACTGTGATCCGATTAATGACCCCGGTGGCTGTCGCCGCTCTTGATGCCTCATTCTTCATCGCTTCTCTGGCCTAACCCAGGCGGCAGAGACGCTCGGGCGAAGGAAGTCGGCGACTAGACCATGACTTTCCCCTATTGACTCATGGCAAAAATCTGTTCGGCCGTTAAGGGAATATGGGGAAACAAGACAGATTCGATCGGGTCTTTTCCTCGAAATACCTTTCCAGGCAGGTATTCTCTGTTATTGAGCTGATAGATAGTAATCGTAGGTTGTTTGGGCGATCCCAGGTATCGAACGCCGCCAAAGGCCGCGTAGTCTATAATGATGTACTCCAAAACACCCAGGTCTTCATACTCCGCCAGTTTGGTCAGGTAATCGTCTTTCCAGTTGTTACTTACCCCTTCAATCACCCCCGGCGGTGGCACATAGGCGGCCGCAGACTTAGAGGTGGTTTTCATCCGCTGCCATTCCTCCTTAGCGAAGATCACAATGTCTGCTTTGCGGCTTCTTTCCTGGCCTGTGGGAGGGGTGTTGAGGCGGACTTGCTTAGACTGTCGCGAGACGAAGGGGAGATTATGGTCTTGACAGTAAGCTTCTAGGTAGGCGCAGAGCCGTTGGATTAAATCTTCGTGATTGGCATTGGGTTCTGATAAAGGCACGGGAATTCCATCGCGTAGCTCGAAGGCTCGGCCAGAGCCATCATCCCAGGCCAGGAATTCTTCAAAGGTTAAAGGTTGGGTAATGGCTGCATACATAGCCTGGGGGGGGTTGCTGACTGGGGCTTAGCTCCATGCTATCAGGAGTTAAGCAGGAGAAAAGGCATGGGGTGGGCTAGCCCGCCCGCCAGTCCACAATTTGGGGTGATATGTCTGCCTGCAACTCATCAATCTTTTGGAGAGCAATGTCTCTATAGTTTTCTAAGCCAATGCCATCAAAAATATCAGCGGCTTTTTGTAGAGAGGCTATGGCACTGGCCAAATCTTCCAACGCAACTTGGGCCTTCGCAATAAACCAAGTCAAATTTCGGGCTTGGCTATATTGATCGCCAATCTGCTGATAAAGCTGATGAGCCCTGGTATAAAACTCAAGCGCCTCCTCTGGTTCGTTCTGTAATTTACCTAAAGGGCACCTCGATTAATTGCCTTATTGCGAATTCTCGGAGCCCAGAACCCTTGGAATCTCGTTGCTATTCTCAACAAGATTTCTATTTTTCGAGGTACCCTAAACTCAGTAGGGTGTTGGCTTCGCCTAAGCGATCCCCCACGGCGCGAAACAGCCCGATCGCCTGCTCGTAGTTCCCCAGCCCCTCGGCCCCCGCTCCATGGCCAGAGAAATGGACAATTTGTGGGCTTTCGTCGAGCATGACCCGCTGGATGTCGCGGTGCTGGGCGCGGCGCAGCCCTTCCTCAAGGTCGCGTAGTTCCTCGTCTAGTCGCAGAGGAGACGTATGCTTGGGATTAGCCGCTAAAAGCAGAATCTTGGTCATGGTCGGAGGCAGCTAGGCCCAGGTAATTGCCCCAACTATAGCCCTGTTTTATAGGCACAGGCAGACTGGTTAGGGCATTTCAGATTGATGCATCGCTGGCATGGCCAGCCTCTTATTCATCCTTCTGCCTTCATCCTTCTGCCTTCTGTGATACCTGTGACTCTCCCAGATTTCCTGGCCAGCCTTTCAACGCTTCGCGCAGAAGGACTGGATTGCAGACAGAGAGTTTCCGTGGGTTGAGCTATCGCGGCTGACACCAAATAGGTCGGGATGGGTGGCCATGGTTAAAAAGTCCTGGGTGGCCCGACAACCATCTTTCACCAAGGTATTCAGCGCATCATCGTTGAGCCCCTGGGGCAGGGTCCAGATCAAGACCCGCTGATCAAAGCCAGCGGTGGCGAGTTCCATGGAGTTAGTGGGGTTAAAGGCCACCTTAGTGACCTGGGTGCTGTGACGACTAAGGGTAGACACAAGCTCTGGGATATGGGCTTGAAAGGGCCATAGGCTAGACAGCGAGTAGGGTCGAACCTGGGGATGGTCACATCCAACCGTGGTGGGCAGACGCCACAGCTTGACCGTTTTGTCTCGACTGCTAGAGGCCAACATGGTGCAGTCAGCGCTGTAGATGACTCGGGTAATGCCATCCCGATGCCCTGTAAGGGTTTGCG
>DVEE01000003.1 GCA_015295885.1 Leptolyngbyaceae cyanobacterium M65_K2018_010 | reverse complement strand
AGGCCCGCCGCCCCCAGGGCCAGGGCCAGGGTCAGTCCCACAATGCCGCCACCGACAATTGCCACATCTACGGTGAGAGCAGAGTCTAGGGGTAGGGGGTGAGTCTGGCAGGCAGGGGCAGGGGAGGGCATGGAACCTAGAGGAAGAGCTGGGAAAAGAGCGGTTAAGCCTATTGTGGCCTCAGTTTTTGACCAAAAGCAAGGTGGCTAACCAACCGGTTCAGGCACCCAGAACTTCTCTGCCATCGGCATCGGGAGGGCAGCCCGCCAGGGCGGAGATAGTCTGCCGCCGGGTACTCACCCCCCACCCTCCCACAACCGGGGTATGGCCCTGGCCCACCCCGGCTTAAATTTCAGCCCAGGAATATGAAGTAAGGTTTTAGCAGAAGAATTTTTGCCTACCAAGCTGCCATGGACCACTCTTCCCACCGGCCCGGGACCGATCATCGGGGTAAGGTGCAACAGGTCTTGATCATTACCCTGGGTCTAAATCTGATGGTGGTCGCCCTCAAGGCCTCCGTTGGCTGGCTGACCGGATCGCTGAGCCTGATGGCCGATGCCCTGCACAGCGTCACCGATAGCGCCAACAATGTTTTGGGCCTGGCTACCAATCGCCTGGCCAATCCCCATCCCGATCGGGACCATCCCTACGGCCACCACAAGTTCGAAGCCATTGGCGCCCTGGGGATAGCCGCCTTTTTAGGCATAGCCTGTTTTGAAATCTTGACCAGTGCCGTGGAGCGCCTGCTCTCGGGGAGTAACCCCGTAGCCATGGAGCCCGCCGCCCTTTGGATCATGCTGGCGGTGCTGGGCATTAACATCTTTGTGGCCTTTTACGAACGCCGGGTTGGCCTTGCCCTCAACAGCAAACTTTTGATTGCCGATGCCCGCCACACCATGAGCGACATCTGGATTACCATCGTGGTTATGGCCGGGTTAATTGGGGTTTGGCAGGGCTTCCAGTGGTTAGATATCGCCCTGGCGTTTCCGGTGGCCTTGCTGGTGTTTAAGAGTGGTTGGCAGGTGCTGCGGGAGAACCTGCCCTGGTTAGTGGATGAAATGGCGATCGCGCCCGAAACCATCCACGGCCAGGTGATGCAGGTGCCCGGCGTCCTCAATTGCCATAGCATCGCCTCCCGCGGGTTGCTGGGACGACAGGTGTTTATAGACATGCATCTGGTGGTCAAACCCACCAGCGTGGAGGCGGCCCACCAAATTACGGAGGAAGTCGAAGCCCGTTTGGAATCCCTCTACGGCCCAGCTCGGATTACCATCCACATTGAACCCTACACCTACGAATCCGAGGAAATTACCTACTAAACCGCCGCTCTAGCCTGACCTCGGCAAACCTATCCCTAACTGCGAAACAGGCGACTATACAGGGTTTCGTGCTGCATACAGGCCAGGGCGGTGCCCCAGTTGCTGAAGGTCACCGCCTCCCAGGGCAGGGTGGCCCAGTTTTCAGCCGCGGCGGCTAAGGCCGGATAGAGGGCTAGAAGCATCTGCTGACCTTGGGTTTGCCCCAGGGGAACCAGCTTGACCGCGGCGGTGATTAAATTAGCAGCCCAATTGTGGACATAAGCCAACCCAGCGGCTGGAGCTGGAATCTGCCAATGGGCCGCGACCAGGCCAAACCCCACCGCAAAGTTACAGGGCTGGCCAATGACGGCCATGGGCTCAGCTAACTCAGGCTGCAGATCCAGGATTAACCGAGTCAGAGCTCGACCCATGGCCCAACTCTGTTGGCGGGCTTCCTCACTGTCTCGCAGGGCCGATAACCACTGGTTACATTCAACCACCTCAGCCCAGCAACCGGCCTGGGCTGCCCCATAGACCCGATAGAGGCCCACGCCGTCGGCCCGAATTTGCCCCTGGGCCAGCTCTTGCTCTAACCACTGGGTAATTGCCCCAGGGCTGGTGAGCCCCCGCTGGACTAGGGTTTCTAACCCCTCGGAATAGCTATACCCCCCCACTGGCAAGGCTGGGCTAGCCAGTTGCAGCAGTTTGAGGAGAGCCTGGGAATCAGAGATCATGGTGGTGGGCGTGAGCACTTGGGCTGTGCCGATGGGCTTCGCCCTGGCGGTAGGCCCCGGCCTCGGGTTCAAAGGGCAAGGTAGCGGTGCGCAGGCACAATCCGCCCAATTGGGCCAGCATGGCTTCGAGCACAGGATCCGGCTCAAGCTTCAAGCCATCGGCAGAAATTTCTAGGGGCACATGGCGATTACCCAGGTGATAGGCCGCCCGGGTAAGGTCCAGGGCAGAGGCGGCCGTCACCACCACCACGGGTTCTGGTTTAGCCACCACCCGCACCCGTTCTCCCTGGTCGCTGGCGAGCAGGCAATTACCCCGCAGTACCGTGCCGCGGGGCAGGTTAAGGCTGACCCGGGTGCCGTCTTCTGCCACAAAACAATGGCGTGAACGGGTGCGATCGTGGGCCGTGAGGGCCAAAACAGTGACTACCACCGCCTCTGGATCAGCGGGGAGAACACGGGACAGAGTCAACACAGCGGACCCCTGGGAAACCTGGCTACTTCTCTGTTCTACCACGGGGGGAGCGCAGACTTCAGGGGGAGGGGGCCAGGTCAGCCATTGGGTCAACAAAGTTGGATCAAGAAAATTGGGTCAACAAATTCATACATTTTCGCCACAAAATTTCCAGAACCCCGCTTCATCTAGATGAAGAACCTGTAAGCTTCCCACCCCCTGCGCTGGGGTCAACCGGTGCAGGGGGTGCCCTCAACCAGTTGTAAAACTGGCCTAGCCCTACGGAGAACCCACCGTTGGGGTTGAGGTTTTCCCTATCACCCTTGATGAATCAGTTGTGTTCCGGATGACTCTTTCTCCTTCCCTGTGTTTCTACCCATTAGCCCCATGGTTCCTAGGAGTTCATCCTCTATGGTTTCTACATCCCTCCAAGTTGCCCCTACCCCCACTCAAACGCCGGATCGTCACCCTGATGTTTCCTTACTCACCGCGGTGCTGGAAGGGTTTGCCGATGGCGTTCTAATTTTGACCCAGACCGGCCATTGCCTGCACCGCAACCAAAAGGGAAAAGCCCTCTGTCGTCACCTCCATGACCTCGACTCCAGCCCCCAGACGGCGGTGCCCCCCAGCCTCTGGGCCCTGTGCCTACATTTACGGGAAGGGCGAGACTTATTTCCCGACCAATCCCTGGTCTTAACCCAGGACTTTTCCTGCCCTGGGGGGGCCTGCATTCGCGCCCGGGTGCAGTGGTTTGATTGGCCCGAGACCACCGAGCCCTCTTTCCTGGTCATGCTAGAGGACCAAACCCAGGCGGTCCAAACCGCCGCTCTGCTGGAGGCCATGCAGTACGATCTCACCCCTCGGGAGCGGGAGGTCTGGATGCTGCGCCGGGCTAACCACAGCTACGAAGCCATTGCCCTAACCCTGTACATCACGGTTAACACGGTCAAACGCCATCTTAAAAGCATCTATGCTAAGCGCAAGCAGGTGCTAGAAGACCTGGCCAACTAGCCCGTCGCCCGGCTGGGGACCTTGGACCCGCGGGTGGCATCCAGACCCGGGGGTGCAATCCTCCAGCTCAGGCCCTGGGAACCCGATTCAGAGTTACTGTAGAGTCGGAGGCCCAGGGCCTCAGGCTGATGCTTTGAGATGACTTGCCCATGCTCCCCAAGGACGATCTACTGCGGTCGGTTGAACACCGGGACTGTTTAGCCCGAGTGCTGGATCAGGCTGACCAGGCCATGAAAACCTGGGAAACGGTGGTGACCGATTTTTTATCACCCCCAGAACAGATGGAAGCAGCGGCGCTATTTAACCGCCTGAGCGAGGTCCATATCCTGGGCTGGGGTGGATTCCCCCAGGCGGAGCGGCAACGGCTGGCGATAGCTCGTCGGGATTTGCCCTTGGACCCCAGTCAGATTCCCCTGGCCTTAATCGGCCTGGCCGGCAACTTCATGTTTGACCCGGCTAACCATCGGGATTTCCTGGGTGCCCTGCTGGGCACCGGGCTGGTGCGTGAAAAGGTGGGCGACATTCTGGTGTTGGGGGAACGGGGGGCCCAGGCCATTGTGGTCCCCGAACTGGTGGAGTTTTTAACCCTGCACCTGGTGCAGGTGCGATCGGTGCCGGTTAAGACCCAACTGCTGGAGTGGGACCAACTGCGGGTGAGACCCCCCCAAACCAAACAACTCACCACCGTGGAAGCCTCCCTGCGTCTGGATGCCGTAGCTTCAGCGGGGTTTGGCATGGCCCGAAGCAAAATGGTCGATTGCATCCAGGCCGGCGACGTCCGCGTCAATTGGAAAACCATTACCCAGCCCAGCCATAGCCTGGCCGCCGGAGACCTGGTCGCCCTTCGGGGCAAGGGCCGCCTGGAGATCGGTGAGGTGGCCACCACCAAAAAAGACCGCTACCGGATCAGCCTTACCCGCTACCTGTGAGCCCCCTTAGCTGAGCTTGCAGGTCAGGTTGTGGCTAAGGCTGGCGTCAATGGCACTGGGTTCGGTAAGGTGAATCGCCATAGGCGACACCTTCCAAATGTCCTCGCAGTATTCCCGGATCGATCGATCGGAGGAAAAGGGGCCCATCCGCACCGAGTTAAGGATGGACATGCGGGTCCAGCCTTCGATGTCGCTGTAGGCCTGACTAACGGTGTGCTGACAGTCGATGTAGGCCTGATAATCCGCCAGCACCAGGAAGGGATCCTGGTAGAGCAGTTTATCCAGTAGGGGCTGAAACAGACTCCCATCCCCCTGGGAAAAGTGACCAGAGGCAATCAAATCGATCGCATCCCTCAGCATCGGGTTGCTCTGGTAATAGTGGTAGGGCTGGTAGCCGGTGGCCTTGAGCTGCACCACTTGATCGGCGGTAAGACCGAACAGGAAGAAGTT
Organism: Leptolyngbyaceae cyanobacterium M65_K2018_010; assembly: GCA_015295885.1. Lineage (GTDB taxonomy): Bacteria > Cyanobacteriota > Cyanobacteriia > Phormidesmidales > Phormidesmidaceae > Nodosilinea. The sequence goes on along the minus strand of DVEE01000003.1, from coordinate 13,014 downwards.
TTCTGGCCCCACCGCATCGCGAATTTCGATATTAGCCCCATCCAGGGTGCCAATGGTGAGGGCCCCATTCATGGCAAACTTCATGTTGCCCGTGCCGGAGGCCTCAAACCCGGCGGTGGAAATTTGCTCCGACAGATCGGAGGCCGGGTAAATGCGCTGACTGTTGGTGACGTTGTAATTGGGCAGAAAGATCACCTTCATCTGGTTGCGCAGGTCCGGATCCTTGTTGACCATGTCGCCCACAGCGGTGATCAGTTTAATCATCAGCTTCGCCATGGCATAGCCGGGAGCTGCCTTACCCCCAAAGATAAAGGTCCGGGGGGTAATCTCCAGGTTGGGATTTTGCTTCAGTTGGCTGTAGAGGGTGACGATGTGCAACACATTCAGGTGTTGGCGCTTATATTCGTGGATGCGCTTAACCTGCACATCAAACAAGGAGGTTGGATCCACCAAAAGGCCAAATTGCTGGTGAATGCGGTTGGCCAGATCCCGCTTAATGGCCTGCTTGATGCCGTGCCATTCCTCCCGAAAGCCCCCATCCTCGACCAGGGGTTCCAGTTGTTTGAGATCATCCAGGTGCTTAATCCAGCGATCGCCAATGCGGCTGGTAATCATCGTGCTCAGGCGGGGATTGCTCAGGACCATCCAGCGGCGGGGGGTAACCCCATTGGTTTTATTGCAGAATTTCTCTGGAAATAGCTCGTAGAAATCCCGCAGCACCGTTTGTTTAAGCAGTTCGCTATGCAGGGCCGCCACCCCATTGATGCGATGGCTGCTGACACAGGCCAGGTGGGCCATGCGCACATACCGCTCCCCACTTTCATCGATCAGCGATAACCGCGCTAAGCGCTCGGCATCCTTGGGGAATTTCATTCGGACCAGTTCTAAAAAGCGGTTGTTAATCTCGTAGATGATCTCCAAGTGGCGCGGCAGCAGCCGACCAAACAGGCTCACCGGCCATTTTTCCAGGGCCTCGGGCAACAGGGTGTGGTTGGTATAGGCAAAGGTTTTTTGGGTAATTTCCCAGGCTAGGGTCCAGTCCAGCCCGTACTCATCCAACAGCAAACGCATCAACTCGGCGGTGGCGATCGCGGGGTGAGTATCGTTGAGCTGAATCGCAAATTTCTCATGGAATTGCTCTACGGCTAGCCCCTGGCCCTGGAGAATGCGAAACATATCCTGCAGCGAACAGGAGACAAAGAAGGCCTGCTGTTCTAACCGCAGTTGCTTCCCCGCCAGCTTTTCGTCGTTGGGGTAAAGCACCTTGGTGAGGTTTTCCGAGGCCACCTTTTTCTCCACGGCGCCGTAGTAGTTGCCCTGGTTAAACACCCCAAAGTCAAAGGATTCAATTGCCTCAGCCTTCCACAGCCGCAGGGTATTGGCGGTATTCACCTGATAGCCTAGGATCGGCGTGTCGTAGGGCACCCCCAGCACTTCCCGGGCGGGCACCCAGCGCACCCGATAGCGGCCCTGGTCATCCACGTAGGTTTCGGTATGGCCGCCAAATTTCACCTCTACCGCCCATTCTGGCCGCACCACTTCCCAGGGGTTACCGTAGCGCAGCCATTTATCGGTGCGCTCCACTTGCCAGCCATCCTTAATGTCCTGATGGAAGATGCCAAATTCGTAGCGAATGCCGTAGCCCAGGGAGGGAATTTCTAAGGCGGCCAGGGAGTCGAGATAGCAGGCCGCCAACCGCCCCAGGCCACCATTCCCCAGCCCCGGTTCCTCTTCCTGGGCTAACAGGTCATCAAAGTCCAGACCCAGTTCTTCCATGGCTTGCTTAACCTGGTCGTAAATGCCCATATTAATCAGGTTGTTGCCCAGGTGGGGGCCCATTAAAAATTCCGCCGAGAGATAACAAACGGTGCGGGCCCGATGCTGGGTGTAGCTCTCAGCGGTGGTGTTCCAGCGGTGCAGCATGCGATCGCGCACCAGGTAGGCCAGGGCCATGTAGTAGTCGCGCTGGGTGGCCAGGGAAACGGGCTTGCCCTGGACAAAAAACAAATTGTCTAAAAAAGCCCGTTTAATGCTGTCGACGCTGGTGCCAGTACGCTCACCGGCGAGGGCAATGGCCACAGCGGCATCGGTCGTTGCAAAGTTATCCATGGCCTGCAAACCTCGCTTGGCAGATAGAGAAAAGCTAACTAACTATCAGATCAAATTCGGGGGGCGGGGTTTGTGGCCTAGGGCACTATTTAATGTAAGTTTAAGACCCGCCGGGGGGCTCCCAGAACCGATTTCGCTGGCACCCACTCAACGGTTTGGGCCGCAACAAAGACCCCCGAGACCCCGCCGACCATGGCCCCCCTGACCCAGCCACAAACCAGCGATCGCCTCCATGCCAGCATCTAGTTGCAGGACCGTCATCACCATCGCCGGCAGGGTCGAAGCTGCGGATAGGGCCGATAGTCGGGCTTACAGGTCCGGTTGCTCTAGCCAGTCGCTCAGTCGGGGCCCTATGCTCATAGCCATATGAGTGTTTAGTGTTGGGTACAGGGACTATTATCCTTGCCCCCTCTTTTTTGGCCTAATCCCCCAACTGCTGGATACGCCCCTTACTGATTGATGCCCTTTGTGAGGAAGGGTTAGAAGGCTTTGACCGCCTCAAGGTTTGGAAGGAGGCCTATCACCTCAACGCTAGACCCCCAGCTCGGGGGATCGATAGGATCGACAGGCCATCACCGGAGAGGAGTCAATGCCATGCAACGGACATTTATCCTGGCGGCACATCCGACAATTAGCTGCTAAGGGAGTTTGCAAGCCTCGCTGTTTTGCCAGACTAACATTCTGGCGAATGTATCCTTCCACCTCGAGCTCGGTCAGGTCATCGGCCACCAGCAGTGCCTGGGCCGTATTGAGCTCGCGCCGGGTCAGGTTAATGCGAGCCAAATTGTCACAAAAGCCCAGGCTGGGTTGATGCACCACCACCGGCAACTGTTGGGGCTGGCTGCAAAAGCCAGGCGGTCGTTCCTGGGCGTAGTAGTCTTTGAATTGAAAGGTAAAGGTGCCATCGGCGAAACAGCGGCTGCGCATCCAACGCTGAAAGGGCACGGTTAAAAACCCCTCGGGGTCGAGGGTATACCACCACGACTTATGCCAGGCCTGGGAGGGGAGATGCAAAATTTGGTGAATCTGCTCTGGGTCAAAGCCCGATCGCGCCAGTAGGGCCACGGCCTCAGTCGGTGTCACATTTTGCGCCAGGGTGGTGAGGTCGGAATGGCAACTGGTGACCGCTTGGTACTGGCTGTGGCTATCAAACTCTGGGGGTGGGGGAGCTTCCGGGTATGACCCGGCCAACACACAGTTAATATGCTCAAAGGTCAGCACGGCATCCATGTATCGCTGGGGATGCTGCCGTAGGGGCACCCCCACTTGAATAGACACCGAACCGACCTCGTGGGGATGGGCGATCGCGGGTAGACTGTCGGTGATGAGACTGCGTAAAAAGGCTTCATCGGCAATGGCCAGGGCTAATTGGGCCGCCTGGACAGCCTCCTGAGGCACCCGATAGCCAGAGCGGGACGGGGTCAGAAATGACTTCGCCATACCAAAAACCCCCCTCAAGGTTCATGAGTTGGGGCCAGATCAAACGGACCAAGCCGACCTTAATGCTCCTTTTCTATCAGTAACAGACTGCCGAGATCAGGTAATGCCTAGAAATGTTGCACAGATTATTAGACCGCAATGGTTTGGCAATGGTTTGTTACTCAACCCAGTAGGCTAGCCTGCCTAATCCTGTACGTAGGGTTCGCCAGCGATTAAGGCCGCCTCCGCCCGCATCAACTCTCGCCCCAGGTAAGCCGCATGATCTAGATAGGTAATTGGGCAGGGGGTTTCAGGATCTTCAAAAATGGCAATGCACAGCTCCTTAGCGGTGCGACCGGAATAAATGCGGCTGGGGGTGCGCTCTACGGTGCCGCGCACGGGCAGGGGCTTACCGGTGGCGGGGTCGCAGGCCAACCCTTTCTCATTAATGATGTTGGTGAAGTGTTTGGCACAAATGAGTTGTTGCTCAATATCGAGATAAATCAAAAAATAGCCGCCCGGATCGAGCTCGATATAGCGTTTGGAGAGCTGATTGTCCAGATCCCGAAGCTGGGCTGGGTCAAGGGCAGAGGATGGACGCAGGGGGGAGTCTGGGAGCATGAACCTGGGGCAACGGCAGAAAAAATAAACTTGGGTATCGGGTCAGAAACTGGCCTAGATCCTAAAGATTAGGTCTTCCATGGTAGCCTGTCTACCCCAGTGTCCCCAGGGATTAGGCCGTAGTCGTCTTCAGCGGCAGGTCGGCATTAATGGCATCAATTTCCCGCTGTTCCAGGCTATTCACCTCGTCGATATAGCCTGCTAACAGGGTTTGCAGGCGCGGTTCGTAAAAGCGATGCAGGCTGTAATTGGGTGTAGCTGGAAAACCGCGCCGCTTCTTATGGCGCCCCCCCGCCCCAGGGTCAAAGACATGGATGCCATGGGCAATGCCCCACTCGATGGGGGCGTAGTAGCAGGCATTAAAGTGCAGGTTGTCAAGGTTGATTCGGGATCCCCAGTAGCGACCGTAGAGGCGATCGCCCTTGGTCAAACAAAAGGACATGCCAACGGGCTCCTCATGGTGATCGTCGTAGGCGGCAAAAAACACCATGCGATGCCGGTAATCCTGGTGTAGCAGTTGGAAAAACTTACGGGTTAGGTATTTGCTGCCCCACCAGCCAAACTTATCGCAGGTATCGGCGTAATAGTCGTACATCAGGTTACACAGGGAATGGGTAATGGCCTCCCCGCTAATGGCCTCTAACCGCAGCCCGGCGGTGGTCATGGCCTTGCGCTCCCGCTTGATGTTGCGCCGCTGGTTGGCGTTGAACCGGGCCAGGTAATCGTCAAAGCTTTGAAACCCCTCGTTTTGCCAGATATAGCTGTGGTGCAGCCATTGGGCAAAGCCCAGGTGGGTCATGCGATCGCGCCACTGGGGATCAACGTAGAGAAAATGACAGCCAGAAATATCGTTCTTAACGCAAAAGCCATCGATGGCCTCCATCATCGCCAGGGTAATGGTGGCTTCATCTTCGTCGGGGGCAATCAGAAACCGATAGCCCTCAGCCGGGGTAAAGGGCGCCATGCCCAGGAGCTTGGGGTAGTAGCGCACGCCCAGGCGCTCCGCCAGGTCGGCCCACTGATGATCAAATACAAACTCTCCGTAGCTATGGCCTTTTAGATACATGGGTGCCGCCCCGACCAGGGTTTTGCCTCGCCACAGCGTAAGGTGACAGGGAAGCCAACCGGCATTGGCCACGGCACTGCCGGACCGCTCCAGGTTGTGCAGCCAGCTCCATTCTAAAAACGGCGTAGCCAGGGGTTGAGCCAACTCATCCCATAGACTCTCGGGTACCTCCTCGATGTGGCGAACCCAGGTGGCAGTGAGCTGAGGCGCGGGTGGGTAGCTCATGGTCGATGGACGCAGTAGGAGAAATTATTAACTAGCGTAAAAGAATTTTAATTTCTTTGTCGCTATTTCTACGCCAGCCTGGCGCTTTTACAGGTAGGGCTCTCAACCCTAAAATTGGCTCTGCTAGCCCTGTTTAGGGGATGGTTAGAGTGATGAACCCAGCTAAATGTAGGCGGAAATATCTTCGCCACACTCATCGGCCAGATAGCACAGAGCCCGGAACCGCAACTCTACCAGTTCGTTATAGAGGGGATTGAGTTTACAGAGGGGGGGTAAGTGGCCAATTAAGTGCCCAAAGATAAAAATATCCCGCTCAAAGGGGCATTGCCCAGGAATCAATCCCGCTACAGTATGGGCTCGCCGCGGTGTTTCCACGCGCAGTTGGCTAATCCACCGACGCAGAGGACGTAGAGGGTCAATGAACTGGGGTCGAGGGGGCCGCTTTCGCCCCCAGGCAGGTAGAAATGGCAGATTTTTTTTCATCATGAAACCTCATGGGGGTTAAACAGATAGCTACCCTGAGGAAAAGGTAGACCGGGGTTAAATCCTGAAGAGCCAGGTTTTCAGTGGGTTTGGGGTGTTTGCCGGTGGTCTATCCCTCCAACTTAGGCATTTCCCACCGGTATCAGGTAAAGCCTCGGCAAAGGCCAGTTGATCCCCACTAAAGCTCTAGTAAAGGACCTCAACCTTCCAGCGAAGCCCATGGGCCACTTCACTCTGTAAGTAGGTGGGTGCAATTCAATAGAAGATGCGGGCGGGGGTGGAGCCCCAAACTCCCTGTTTCTAATTCATTAGACTCACCTACTTAAACCTGGGTTAGGGTGGCTTCAAGGTACACCTACATCCAGCCTGGCAACCATTTCTGAAACTGGGCCCAACTTCATGACGGTTTTACAAGTGGTCAGGCAATGGGGCCTAGGGGATAGGGGGCAGAACTAACCCGCTGGGCTAGGGCTGAGCCATGGGGGTGGGTTTAGCCCCAAGTCCTGCGTTAACTCCATCCAACTGAAGAGGGCTAGACCGGGTCCCTCAACTCCCCAGGATTAACAGACCCAGCATGGTGGCACTGTTCCAAAGACTGTGCAACAGCATCGGGGAAAGCAGATTGCCCGATCGCGTATACACCAGCCCCAACATGCATCCCAGCAGGGTGAGGGGAAGCACCTCCGACAAACTCAAGTGGGCCGCCGCAAAAATTAAACCACTGAGGGCGATCGCCCAGCCCACGGCCATATATTTCGTCAGCGATGGCAGTAAAAATCCCCGAAATAGGGTTTCTTCAAATACTGGAGCCGCTAGGGCCGCCGTGATAAAGAACACCCCCAGGGCCACGGGGTCTCGTTCTTCTAAGACCGTTTGCAGCAGGGGGTTACTCCCACCCTGGCCCTGCCAGATCCGTTCGTTGAGCAGGGCCACCCCAAACATGAGCGGTAGGGCCACCAGGTAGCCACCCACCCCCCAGAGCACCCCCCGCAGGGAGGGTTTAAGGCGAAATAGGCCCGCCGGTAGTGGCCGATAGGGCCGGATTGACCACCAAAGCACCCCCAACCCCCCGGCGGCCATCAGCAGGTAATACCCCAAGGATAAAAAGGCCCGCCCCCGGTTACTTAAACCCGCTGCCCCTAGCCCCAGCCCGGCTAGCACCAGGGGTAATAGAATTTGCCCAACAAAAAAGAAGCCCAGAATCAGTACCTGCCAGATGGTTTCTGCATCCCAGGGGATGGCCCAGCCTGCGATCGCAGTTTGCCCCAGCAGAGATTTCTCGCCCTGAAGGAGGCGTTGCAGCAGCAGCCCGATCATCAGCCCTACCCCCACCAGTGCCCCCAGGGTGGGTAACCCACTGACCAGGACCAGCTTGAGCAGTTTACGCTGGGCTATCCGTTGCTCCTGGGCCTGCAACTGTTGGCGATCGCCCGGTCTTCCCTGGACTGCCAAAAGTTGGTCTAGGGCCCGGTACTCAAACCATCCCTGCAGGTTTTGCCGCAGCCAGGCTTCATCCTCTGGGGTGGTAGGCTGCCCTTGCCACAGGCGCATCAGGGTATCGGCGGTGCGCACCAGGGCGGCTGGCGCTTGTTCACTATTGCGCACCTGGCCCCAGCGGGAAATCGCCGCATCGACCTGCCCCTGGTAAGCTTCCATCAATCCCAGACGCAGGTCTAACTGGTCGATCAGCACCCGCTGCTGAGCCGTAGCGGATGGGCGACGCCGGGGTAGGGGGCGACCTTCCTCGGCCTCATCCACCCACGGATCTGAGACTGAGGTGTCAGCAAATTTAGCCAGATTATCCACCGCCCGTTGCCGGACCTCCTCGTACTGCTTTTGAGCCGTCGCTACAGGCTCTTTACCCAGCAAACCGGCGCGGATCATCGGCCACTGATCCTCGGGTAATCCCTCCCCTTTCCAGGCACTCCCCTGCAGCAGTAAATCGGTCTGATACAGTTCCAGTTGGCTAGCCACCTGGGGCTCATGCCAGCTATTCAGCAACGATTGCATGAGCACCAGCCCGACCAGGACCGTGGCAATGACTAAAAAGAGGCGCTTGGCAGAGAGCCCAGAGGGCGGGGGGGTAAGATCAGTCATACCGTGGGGTAGTTCGGGACAAGGCTTGGGCAGAACCCAATTGGCCTATTATCCCATCGCATCCGTCCCTGTCCTCAACTCGCCAGTCCCCAAGGCCCTTGACCATGGATCGTAGGATTCAACTTTTCCTAGAGCGCCGGTACAGCCCTCCGGTGTCTGAGGTGCCTTTCTAAGGTTATGAGGAACATCCCGATCAAGCAACCGGGGTTCGAGTTATGCTCTAGTCCCCTAGCTCAACCTGGGACTAGGACTTTGAACCGCCAGGTTTTGCAGAGTCCTGGGGAGAAGGGGGGGATCAGGCCCTGGGGGCATTACAACAGTTGGATTTCGGCCTTAACAAAATCCGGGGTGCGGGTCAAGGTAAACCCCAATCGTTCGCAGACCCGTTGCATGGGGCGATTTTCCCTCAGGATTTCGGCGGTGACGCTATGCAAGCCTTCATGCCTGGCAATCGCCAGCAGTTGTTGCAGTAGCTCGGTACCCAGCCCCTGTCCCTGGTAGGCATCACTGACCAGCAGGGCAAACTCCGCCTGGTTAAGGCCGTGGCACTTACTCAACCGCCCGACAGCTAAAATCCCATGCTCGCCACTGTTGGCATCCTTATGATCGGCCACCAGGGCCATTTCTCGGTCGTAGTCAATGAAGCAAATGCGAGTCAACCGTTCGTGGGCAATGCGCCGATTCAGGGTGATCAGGTGGAAGTAGCGAAAGTAGATGCTTTCCTCCGAAAGGGTGTGGTGAAACTTGACCAGCAGCGGTTCATCCTCTGGCCGAATCGGCCGCAGGGTAATCGGGGTACCATCTCGCAGGTGCCAACTGCGGACGTACTGGCTGGGGTAGGGCCGAATAGCTGGTCCTGGTAACGGCGGATCCTGGGGGGATGTCAGGACGATGCGGGCATCCAGGGCAATTAGGGGTTGGGGCTGGGTGCGTTCAAACACCAGCAGGGGATTAATGTCGAGTTCCCGAATTTGAGGCTGCTCCAGGGCCAACTGGCTAACCCGCACCAGCATCTTTTCGAGCTCCGCCAGGTCAGTGGCCTGGCGACCCCGCACCCCCTGTAGGGCTTGATAGATTTTGGTTTGTTCCATCATGCGGCGCGCCAGGGTGGTATTCAACGGTGGCAGGGCCACAGCGTTGTCTCGGTACACCTCGACCAATTGCCCGCCGGTGCCGAACAGAATCACAGGCCCAAATTGCTCGTCAATGCTGCTACCCATAATCAACTCATAGCCCTGGGTTAGGTTGACCATGGGCTGCACCGTTACTCCCCCAAAGGCGGCCTCCCCAAACCGGTGACGAATGACCGAGGCCATTTCCCCAAAGGCCGTGGCCACCTCCGCCGCTGTTTTGACATTGAGGCGTACGCCGCCCACATCGGTTTTGTGGATTAGGGTGCGAGAAATCAGCTTAACTGCCACCGGAAAACCCACAGCCTCGGCTGCCGCCACTGCGGCTTCAGCGGAATAGGCCGGGCGGGTGTCCAGGACGGGAATGCCATAGGCCTGTAGCACCTGCTTGGCCTCCAGCTCGGTGAGCAGAGTCCGCTTTTCCTGGCGAGCAGCTTGAATAATGGCCTCGACCTCAGAGCGATCGCGACCGCCCCCAAATTCCGACTCCGGTAGCAGGGCTGGGGTTTCGTAAATGCCCCGCAGGTTATAGCTGTACTGCCACATGGCATTGAACTGCCGGGCTGCAGTGTCCGGGTAACGGTAGGTGGGGATACTGGCCTGGTTGAGAATAGTCTCCCCAGCGGTCACTTCTGCCCCGCCCATCCAACTAGCCAGCAACGGCTTGGGGGATTTCTGGGCCAGATGGGTGAGGGCTTCGGCGGTTTGGGTGGGATTGGTCATGGCCTGGGGAGTCAACACCACCAGCACTCCATCACTGTTGGAGTCGTTGATCGCCACCTCCACGGCCTGGGCATAGCGGTTTGCATCCGCATCCCCCAGAATATCAATGGGGTTTCCGGGGCTCCCATGGACGGGTAGAACCTGCTTCAGGGTCGTCAGAGTCTCCTCAGTCAGGGTAGCCAATTCTCCACCGGTGGCCACCAAGGCATCCGTGGCCAGCATGCCGACCCCCTCAGCATTAGTAATGATAGTCAGTCGCGGTCCCTGGGGCAGTTGGGGCTGCTTAGCCAACACCTCTGCCAGATCAAACAGGTCAGAAATTTGCTCGACTCGCAACACTCCACAACGACGAAAGGCCGCATCTAGCACCGCATCGCGATCGGTCAGGCTGCCGGTGTGGGAAGCCGCCGCCTGGCCCCTCTGGCCAGTACGCCCCGCTTTGATCACAATAATGGGCTTGGTTAGTGCCACCTCCCGGGCTGCGGACAGAAAGGAACGAGCGTTGCCAATCGATTCCATGTAGATCACAATGCTGCGGGTATGGGGATCATCGCCCAGGTAATAAATTAAGTCCCCCCAATCCACATCTAACATCGAACCAATGGAGACGAAGGCGCTAAAACCTACATTTTCCTGTAGGCTCCAATCCAGCACGGCGGTACACAAAGCCCCGGATTGGCTAATGAAGCCAACATTACCCCGCCGGGCCAGGCTGCTAGCAAAGGTAGCATTGAGCCCAATGAGGGGGTTCATCAGGCCCAGGCAATTAGGGCCAATCAGCCGCATGGGGTGATGGCGTAAATGGGCCTTAATTTGCTCCTCTAGGGCCACCCCCGCTGGGCCAATTTCGTGAAAGCCAGTGGCCAGAACAATCGCTCCCTTAACCCCAGCGGCCGCGCAGGCCTGCACCAGATCCGGCACCGTTGCCGCCGGCGTGGCAATCATGGCCAAGTCCACCGGCTCCGGTACCGCCTCGATCGAAGGGTAGGCCCGCACTCCCAACACATGATCCCGCTTCGGGTTGACGGGATAGACCGTGCCGCCAAAGGGGCTGCGAATCAAATTCCAGACCAGCGTACGACCGACACTGCCAGGCCGCTCTGTAGCTCCTATTACGGCCACGGTTTTGGGCGCAAAGAATGCCTCAAGGGGTTGCCGATCGATCCGAAAAACATCGTAGGCCCGATCCGTCACTGGCTTCATCACCTCGGGCATGGCAGAACCTCTCCCTGTGTAAAAAGGTATGCGGACAGGACTTAGTTACGTTGTAAAGGGAAAAGCCAAGCCCTAAAACAGTTTTGCCTATTTTCTTAAGGCCAAACGGGGCAGCCCCATGCAACCATAGTCCAACGGCGGCGGCTAGCGACTCCTGCCGAGGAATAGTCCAGGGGAAGGCAGGTGCCGCTTACCTCAGCTCTTGGGGTAGGGGGGCCGGTTTCACCTCCACAATCTGATCAGCCCCATTGCGGTGGATTTCTAACCGCAGGGCCTGACCAATCTGACTGGTTTCAACCTGGGCCTGAACTTCCGTTGGGGTTTTCACCTCCCTCCCGTTGATGGCCTGAATCACATCCCCGGCGACTAACCCAGCGGCCTCGGCTGGGCTGCCCTCCAAAACCCGCACAATCAAGACCCCTGACTCATCGGGGGGCAAACCGAGACCCCGTTCGGCGTTGATTTCTTTAATTGTCTCAGGGGTGAGTTCTACCATTTGAATGCCTAAAAAGGGATGTTTCACCTCCCCGCTGGTCAAGAGTTCATCGGCAATGCGCTTGGCGGTTTCGATGGGGATGGCAAATCCTAGGCCCTGGGCATTGGCCCGAATAGCCGTATTCATGCCGATGACCTCGCCGCGATCGTTGAGCAGGGGGCCACCGGAGTTGCCGGGGTTAATGGCCGCATCGGTTTGGATGAACTGCACCCGCTTATCAGGAATACCCACCTGATTGCTGGTCCGCCCAATGGCGCTGATGATGCCGGCGGTCACCGTATTGTCTAGCCCCAGGGGGTTACCAATGGCGATCGCCCACTGCCCCGGAGACAATTTTTCTGTGCTGCCCAACTTCACCGCCGGTAGGTCCGTGGCCTCGATCTTCACTACCGCCACATCGGTGACGGAATCGACCCCCAGCACCCGGCCCTCAAAGGTGCGCCCATCTCGTAGCGTCACCTTGACGGTCTTAGTCCCCTCTACAACATGGGCGTTGGTTAAAATTCGCCCCTCGGAATCCAGAATGAACCCAGACCCCGTTCCCTGTTCAAAGTGCTCGGGGGCCATGGCAGGGGGCATATCTTCCCCAAAGAAGCGTCGAAATAGGGGGTTATTGAAGGTGTCAGGGTTGATTTGGGAAACGGCCCGTTCCGCGTCAATCCGTACCACCGCTGGCCCTACCTGTTCCACCGCCGCCGCAATAAAGTTAGACGCGGCCATCCCCTCCGAGGTAGCAGCCGAGAGCCTATCCTCCGGCTCCGACAGGGCGGCCAGCGTGGTTACGGGTGAGGGCAGATCACTGACCGGAGCTTCCGGGGCAACGGCCCGGGGCTTGAGGGAGTAATGGGCGGTCCAACCGGCCCCACCTCCAACTACCAGGGCCGTTACAATCCATCCCCACTGCTGTGGCAACCACTTCATCTGCTGTCCTCCTGACCGTGTGACTCAGCGGTTGGGCTCAGACCCTTGGCCTAAGTTCACACCTTCTCGGTGCCTTTACTGTAGCGAACATCCCCATTTTTTGGCCGGTTTTTCCATCGGGGTGTGGAGGATATTTCTACCCCCATAACCCGGCCAACCTCTGGGATTCCAGGGTAAAGTGAACAGGGATTTAAGTTACCCTAAGCCTAGAGTCTAAATCACCACCATGTCTGAACACGCTGGCCATATCCTACTGGTTGATGACGAACCGGGCTTACGAGAAGCCGTGCAAGCCTACCTGGAAGATAGCGGCTTCACAGTCAGAACGGCTAGTAATGCCCAGGAAGGATGGACCCTGTTGCAGCAGGAAACTCCTGATGTGCTGATTTCTGACATTATGATGCCCCAGGTTGATGGCCATGCTTTTCTGGCCCAGGTACGAGAAGATATTCGGTTTAAGAGTTTACCGGTGGTCTTCCTAACGGCTCGCGGCATGACCAAAGACCGCA